>JAEYIG010000055.1 GCA_023409175.1 Pseudomonadota bacterium | reverse complement strand
ATCGCCAAAGACAATGGCCTGGAAGCGGCTTTGCTTGATCGTTTGACGCTGTCGGACAAGGCTATTGAAACGATGGCAACCGGCCTCGAACAGATTGCTTCCCTTGCCGATCCGATCGGTGCCATTTCCAACCTCAAATTATTGGAATCCGGAATTCAGGTCGGCCAGATGCGTGTGCCGCTGGGTGTCATCGGTATCATTTACGAAGCCCGTCCTAATGTTACGGTCGATGCGGCTGGTTTGTGCATCAAAAGCGGGAATGCCACCATTTTGCGCGGTGGTTCTGAAGCCATCCACTGCAATCAGGCTCTTGCCGTTCTCGTCAAGGAAGGATTGGCAAAGGCTGGCCTTCCCGAACAGGCCGTACAGGTCGTCGAGACGACAGACCGTGCCGCCGTTGGCGAACTGATTACGATGACGGAATATGTCGACGTCATCGTGCCCCGGGGTGGAAAGGGCTTGATCGAAAGACTGATGCGCGAATCGAAAATCCCGATGATCAAACATCTGGACGGCATTTGCCACGTCTACATCGACGATAGCGCCAATCTCGACAAGGCCGTCGAAATCGGTTTCAATGCCAAGTGCCAACGTTACGGAACCTGCAATACGATGGAAACGCTTCTGGTCTCGGAAAGTATCGCCGCCGATGTATTGCCTCTGCTGGCAAAACGTTATCATGACGAAGAAGTCGAATTGCGTTGTGACGATATATCGTTTCAGATTCTGGAAGGATATCCTTATCTTGCCAAGGCGACAGAAGAGGACTGGGAAACGGAATATCTTGCCCCGGTTCTGGCTGTCCGCATTGTCAGCGGTCTGGATGATGCCATCGACCATATCAACCGGTATTCTTCGAAGCATACCGATGCCATCATCACGGAAAATTACAGCCATTCCCTCCGTTTCCTGCGCGAAGTAGATTCGTCTTCCGTCATGGTCAACGCGTCCACCCGTTTTGCCGACGGTTTTGAATATGGACTTGGTGCAGAAATCGGCATTTCCAACGACAAATTGCATGCACGTGGCCCGGTGGGCCTTGAAGGCCTCACATCACTGAAATACGTCGTATTCGGGCACGGTGAAATCCGCAAATAAATATTTTGAAAACAATCACGGTCAAAAGGTTACCCATATGTCAGTCAGCTATTCTTATTTCTGTCCTTGCCCGAGAGGCATGGAAGCCGCCCTCTCAGATGAACTGAAGGAAATTGCCGAAAAAAGCAAAACTCTCGCCGTTCACCAGACCATTCCGGGCGGCGTGCATTGTTCAGGCACGATCGAAGACTGCTGGCAGATCAATCTCCATTCCCGTATCGCTTCGCGGGTTTTGCTCCGTATTGCACAATCGAGCTACAAGACCGAGGAAGACATTTACCGTCTGGCTGTGAAACAGGCCTGGGATAGCTGGTTCGATGTCGACAATACGCTCCGTATCGACATCACGGCCATCAAATCGCCTTTGAAGAGCCTGAATTTCACGACCCTTCGCATCAAGGATGGTGTTGTCGACCGGTTCCGTAGCCAGAAGGGAATCAGGCCTTCGGTCAACACGCATGCTCCGGATATCCGCATTGCCGGTTTTCTGGATGCCAATAACGCCACCCTTTATCTTGACACTTCCGGAGAAGCCCTCTTCAAGCGGGGATGGCGTCTGGAAACGGGTGACGCGCCCTTGCGTGAAAATCTGGCGGCAGGCCTGTTGAGAATATCAGGATGGGAACCGGGCACACCGTTACTTGACCCGATGTGTGGCTCCGGGACGATCCTGATCGAAGCGGCCCAAATGATGCTCGGTATTCCTCCGGGGTATAAACGGTCTTTCTCATTCGAAAAGTTCAGCAATTTCGATGCCGAAAAATGGAACGCCATGAAAAATGCAGTCCATATCAATCCAGCCCCGGAAAACCCGATGATTTACGGTAGCGACATTTCCGGCGATATGCTGACCATGACCCGGCACAATCTGAAAGAGGCCGGCATTCCTTTCGATATCCCCCTGCACCAGATTGAAGCACAGGAAATCAAAATGCCAATCGACAAGCCCGGCATCATCCTGACCAATCCGCCTTACGGTGAACGAATTGGCGTTCGGGGCAACCGCAATCTGGAAGCAGATGATCTGGCGACACAGTTTTATCAGGCTTTGGGAACCACACTGAAACAGCGTTTCCCCAACTGGTCTGTGTTCCTGTTCACGGCTGACCTGACCGTTCCGAAAATGCTCCGTTTGAAAGAAGCGCGGAAAACGCCTTTCTATAATGGCCCGATCGAATGCCGCCTCTTCCGTTTCGACATGGTTGCCGGATCAAACCGTCCACGCGAAGCAAGGACTTTCCGGACAGCGGACAAAATGTAATCTGATGCAGGGTGCGCAAGTGATAAAAACCTTGCTGATCGATAATTACGATTCGTTTACCTACAATCTTTATCATCTGATCGCAGCCGTCAACGGCTGCCCTCCAGTCGTCATCAAAAACGATGACCCGGACTGGAAACCGGAGATGGCTTCCGGATTCGACAATGTCGTCATTTCACCGGGGCCTGGGCGACCGGACAATCCGGCGGATTTCGGCATCTGCAGAGACGTTATCGCAAAGCAGGATATACCGGTTCTGGGTATCTGCCTCGGACATCAGGGCATTTGCCATTTCCACGGCAGCCGTATTGATCTGGCTGTTCAAGCAAGGCATGGCCGAATGTCTCCAGTCATTCATGACGGCACAGGCATCTTCGAAAACATCCCTTCGCCCTTTTCCGTCGTCCGATATCATTCGCTCGCCGTATATGATATTCCGGAATCACTGGATGTAACTGCCCGCTCCGAAGACGGTGTCATTATGGGAATCCGTCACAAAACTCTCCCTCAATGGGGTGTCCAGTTCCATCCGGAGTCGATTTGTACGGAGCATGGCCTGCAAATTTTCAGGAATTTCAGGAAGCTGACGGATAACTGGCAAAAGCGGGGCCGCACCTTTCCGGACAATCCCGTTTCACTTTTGAAACCGCCCTTAAAGCAGATACCGGACTCACTAACAAAAGAGAATGTCGTTCTCTTGCACAGAAAAATGGCGTTGGATGTCGACTCTGAAACCGTCTTTGGAAAATGTTTCAGAAATTCGGAATATGCCATCTGGCTCGATAGCAACCGGCAGGATTACGGGTCAGGCCGTTTTTCATACCTGTGCACCCCGGGTGGAACCCTTGGTCGTATCGCTACGGTCGATATACAGACACATTGCATACATATTGAAACGAAAAGCGGGCGCAGTGAAATGTCCGCCAATTTTTTCGAATGGCTTGAAAGTGACCTGAACCGGTTCGATATCCAGTCACCTGAAACA
>JAEYIG010000041.1 GCA_023409175.1 Pseudomonadota bacterium | reverse complement strand
TGGCAGATAAATGAAGGCGATGTCATTTTCCGCAATCTGGACGCCTGCGCCTGTCCTGTTGGATGAACCGGTCTTGTGGCCGACGACCGTTTCCGGCGGCAACATGGCTTTCAGCTTGTTTTTCCCGGTAGACGAATCCACCATCGCCTGTATCAGGAAATCCTTGTACTGGCCTGAAAACAGGGGCTTTTCAAGAAATGTCCTCATCAGGCTGACCGCCGACTCCGGCGTGCTCCAGTTTGCATATTGCCGCATGATGTCGTCATGCATTTCCCGCTCGGCGACAGCAAGGCGGAAGCCTTTGATCCCCAGGCCCCTGACGTATTCCTCTACCCTTGATATTCCGCCGACGTATCCGATAAGGTAATCACACGCATTATTGTCACTGTGGGAAACGCTGTACCTGACCAGTTCCCCAATGGATATGTTCAGGTCCTGATCGGGAAACTTTTTGATTAACGGGCTGTAGGTATCATGTGACAGTTCCGTCTTTTTTATCAACACGGGCGTGTCCAGGGGAATATCGTTTTTATCGAGCTTGTCCAGTACGGCAAGGGCGATATGGAACTTGAAAACGCTCATCAGCGGAAAACGTTTTCCCCGGTTTATCGTCAGGACTTCACATTCATCCGTTTCAATTGAAACGCCTGCCGTTGCGGTTTTACCGGATACTGTTTTTTCTATGTCCTGTTTCAATTTCCCGATTTCGGCATTGGCATATCCCGGAACCGAATCACATTTATCGGCCGCTTCGCACGGAACCTGAATCATTAATGACAATAAGGCGACAAATATAATGGCAGATAATTTGAACATGGTATTTTGGGGTTTTGCTTTTTATGCAAAAAAGACATTATCATGGCCATAATGTCTTTTTCATTTCCATTCGATAAAATCAATAACGGTAATGGGGACTTTTCAATCAGCGGATTTTAAAACACTTTACAAATGAATAGTCCGATTTGCCTGTATTTCAAATCAACCTGACAGGTTTCACTTCCCTTCCTCTTCCTGCCTCTTTTTCCACAACTGCCATGCATTGAACATGTTCTGCCAGACGATGTATGAACTCGCAGCGACAGCCGTAATGGGATTCAGGTAGGTCTGCGACAGCCAGACCGTGAGGATGGCGTTCTTCTGTCCCATTGCCTGCCCGGCGGTGATCCGGTCATTGAAGATCGAGCCGACCCATTTTCCGCACGTGAAAAGCACGCAGCAAATGACACCGGCACAAACCATCAGCCAGAACGCCATCATGCCGTCATTGGGCTCATTGACCAGTGTATTGACCGTCCGTGCTATGACGATCATGAGGGTGATGCCCCACAGGTAAAAAGCCCATTCCTGCCATTTTGCCAGCAATTGCCCCAATGCCGGCGTGAAACGCCTGATCGCCATCGCCATGATGAAAGGCAGGATCAGCAACGGGAAGACTTTTTGCAGGATGATGAAAAACGCTTCCCAAAAGCCGATATTGCCCGCCATCGGATGGATGAAAGGGAAAAACAGGGGCGCGGCAATGGCGGCGGCCAGATTGGAGAGGATCATGTAACTGGTCAGGCTCGCGGCATTGCCACCGAGTTTCTGGGTAACAACGGCCGTGGCCGTTCCCGTCGGCGTCATGATGATGACCATCGCCGCTTCGGCGATAATGACGTTGAACGGCCTTAACGCAGCGTAGACGACAACGCTTCCGACGAGCTGGACGGCGACCATCAGGAAATGGAAAGTGCCGAACTTGAGGTTTGAAAGCGGGATTTTCGAAAACGTCAGCAAGAGCATGGTAAAGATCAGGGTCGGCACCAGAAAATCGAAATGCCGGAAAACGGGAAATCCCACCGCCCCGAGAATGATGCCGAGCGGCAATGTCCAGTTCCTGGCAAAGGCTATCACGGCTTTCATGGTGGCACCTCACTATGCAGACAAAATTGAAAAAAAACCAAACCGATAGTGTCAGTGTATTCCTTCAGAATCCATATAAAAAATACTTTTTTTATTGGGCATCTATATTTTTTTCATATAATTCAAGAGGCTGCTTTTTCCATCCCTGCCAATACGGCACCCCTGTCCGTCATGGTGTCTTTCATGATTTATGGGTTCTGGAGACAAAAGGATTGGCCAATCCTTTTGGCTCACCTGCATAGATGAAAACCCCGTCTGGATATCGCGCCAAGACCGACGACATGGAGTTATCCGGCCTGTTTCACAGGCAATTTTTGAGTTTAGGGAAATGGGATGGCAATCAGGGAAGCCACCTGAAGTCCATCTGGCGCCAGAGGGCATTCAGCCTCTTCATGGCCAGATCCGGCGTCATGGCGGAATTGTCTGGCGGCTCCTGGACGGAAGGATCGACGGAATTGACCATCAGTTCGATGGAATAGCACTTGTCCTGATGGACTGTACGGAATGCCTCGACGGAAATCCTTTTCATCATGGCCGCGTCCCGGGCCGTGAAGTAGGTATAGACAATGTCGTTGTGCTTATAGGTTTTCAGGCTTTTCGGGTCGGCATTGGATGGCAGCGCACGGCATTGCGAAACGACGGCCGGATCACTGCTCACGCCGATCCGGATATCGGCAACCGTCGTCTTTTGGGGAGTGGTCGGGATGGGAACCGATACCAGCTTGCGCCCATTGTCTTTCTGCCCGAAATAACTCCAGTTGCCTGGCTGCAGATAAGTTGCGGGAAACTGGTGAGTTGGCTTCAATCCCGCAGGATAAATGAACTGGAAGCCATAGGTGCTGTCGATCCATGTACTGGTCTTTTTGGGCGTCGATGCGATACGCTTGCGCAAGGTATTGACATCAATCACTGCGCCGTTTTTTTTGCATTCCGAAGGGACGTCTTCCGGATTCAGGGGTTTATCCTGATTTCCGGCGAACGAAAAGGAAGCCAGCGGCAGAATGCCGCATAAGACAAGCAAGACTTTGGCGATATCCTGTTTTCTCATGGTCTTCCTTATCAATCCCTTTCTTTCAGTCAAATCGGTTGCCGGATGTAAGTTTCAGATCGGGTGACATCAGCCTTGAATGAAATGGCGCGGCCATTTCGCGGATTCAACTGGCACGAAAAATTGAAGTAATGCCAGGTTCCACCCGCCCTGACCTGACCGGTTCCCGTCAGCAGTTCGTTTCCTTCCAGCTTCAGGCTGTCGCTCTGGTCGTTACCGAGGAAAACACGGTCTGCATCCCTGTATTGTTTCCTGAAATACCGCAGGGCTGCCGGACGGCACATGGTTTCACCCACTTTTTTGGCGTCGCTCCAGTCCATCGCCATCTGGCGTTCGGACGGGGGTTCGAGTTTGGAAAACTCGTTACGGATGACTTGCTGCTGTCGGGATGACAGGACACTTTTACCCGGACCAGTGACATCCTGTGCGCTGGCCACATTGAAAACGGCCAGTCCCAAAGCAATTCCAGCCAAACCCGTCAGGATTCGTTTTGACATTCAAGCCTCCATCAGCTCGGTAAAACAGGCGATCTGCCCTTATCTTCATCTATCAGGAAGAATTGTCCCAATAGTAACAGCAAAACGCAAAAAAAATAAATGTCCGGATTCAATTTTACCTGAATGCCGGACACGCCAGAAAAGGGTTAACGCAAGGGAACAGGGTTCCAGTCAAGGCCAGCCTGTGCTGCGCCATAACCGACCGACGCCCCGAATTTTTTCAGGAAACGGTCTGAAAGCCTTTCCTGTTCGGTGTAATCGACGATATCGGGTGCCTTGATCACGTCGCGGGCAACGCTTTCGACGGTTCCGAGATCGTCCGCCAGTCCCAGATTGATCGCTTCAGGGCCCAGGAACACCAGTCCGCTGAAGATCTCCCTGTTATCTTTCAGCCTGTCACCCCGGCCCTGACGCACGACCTCGATGAATTGCTGGTGGATCTGGTTCAGCATGGATTGGGCGTATTGCACCTGTTGCGGCGTCTGTGGACTGAACGGATCGAGGAATCCCTTGTTTTCGCCAGCGGTCAGCAGGCGGCGCTCGATACCGAGTTTCTGCATCAGGCCGGTCACGCCGAAACCATTGATCATGACGCCGATCGAACCGACGATACTGGCCTTGTCGACATAAATCCTGTCAGCTGCCGCGGCGACGTAATACCCGCCGGATGCGCACAATTCCTCTACGACGACATACAGGGGTTTGTCCGGATATACCTGACGGAGGCGGCGGATTTCGTCATAAATCATGCCCGCCTGAACAGGGCTTCCTCCGGGACTGTTGATTTTCAGGATGACGCCAGTTGCCAACGGTTCCTCAAAGGCTTTGTCGAGTGCCTTGATGACATTGGCGGCAGATGAATTGCCAGATGAATCAATCGTGCCGCGGATTTCAACCATGGCCGTATGTTTTTGCACGGGAACGGCTTCCTTGCTGGAAAAAGAGAGGCTTTTGATTGAAACGATGGCAATGATGACCAGGATGATCGTCGTCAGCTTGAAAAAGATCCCCCAACGGCGGCGTGCCCGCTGTTCTTTCAGGGTTTGCAGCATCAGTTTTTCGAGAACTTCGCGTTCCCAGCCGTTTTCACTCATGATCAGTCACTTCCGCATAAACAGGTACAGGTTGATAATCAGGCGTTTTCATTCAGCCAGCGGTGCAATTCCTCGACCGAATCGGCCGAATACATGGGATGCATCAGCTGGAGTTCTGCAGGAGAATGCGCGCCGTATTGTACAGCGATCCCCCTGGCACCGGCATTGTTCGCCATCAGCAAATCGTGTGTCGTATCGCCGATCATGACCGTCCGGCCCATCGGTTCGCCAAGCTGTTCGGTCAATTCCAGGAGCATCGCCGGATGAGGTTTGGAATGCGTTTCATCCGCCGTGCGGCTGGCATCGAAATATCCCTGCAAACCGACTTCATCAATGGCACGATTCAAGCCCGCCCGGCTCTTGCCGGTAGCCACAGCCAGGACGTAACCCTGTTTTTTCAGGTCATCGAGCATGTCGCGGACGCCATCGAAAAGCGATAACGAGACACTGTTTTTCAGGAAATGGGTGCGATAACGTTCAACCAGCTGGGGATAATAGTCGGGGCTGACGTCCGGCAGGACGGTTTCAAGCGCTTCCCGAAGGCCAAGCCCGATCACATGGGCCGCTTTTTTCCGGTCAGGCGTCGGCAATCCCAGATCGGCAGCGGAATCCTGAAGGCTTTTGACGATCGCGGACGTACTGTCCATCAGGGTGCCATCCCAATCGAAAACGATCAGGCTGAATTGTTGTTTGGACATATCGAATCAATCCTTGTCCGGCCCTAATCCAGGCGTCTTCCGGTTTGGCGGGAAACGGAGACTGGGGCCGGTAAATAAATGGTTTGTCAAAACCGGATTTTACCGTAAATAGGTCACGAGTCTTTGTCGTTTTCGGCTTCAAGGCCTTTCAGGTATCCTGAACACTCGTCCGGCAACGGGGCGGAAATGGTCACTGGCTTGCCGGTTTCCGGATGGGTGAACGTGATTTTATAGGCATGCAAAAACATGCGTTTCAATGCATCCTCACCCCTTTTTCCCTTCTGGATTTCCCGGTTCAGCTCAAAATCGCCGTATTTTTCATCACCGGCAATGACGTGTCCGGAAGAAGCGAGATGCACCCGGATCTGGTGCGTACGCCCTGTCTTCAGTTCCGCTTCCAAAAGGGTAAATTCAGGGAAACGTTTCAACACGTTGAAAACGGTATGGGATGCGACGCCCCCGGCATCGACCCTGACCCGGCGTTCTCCCTCGGCAGTGTGATATCTCAGCAAGGGCAACCTGACGTGCTGGCGCTGGTTCTTCCAGTCGCCCTTCACCAATGCCTGATACCGTTTGTCGACAGTGCCTTCACGGATCTGCTCATGCAATTTGACCAGTGCCGAACGCTTTTTCGCCAGCACAAGAATGCCGGACGTTTCCTTGTCCAGCCGGTGAACGAGTTCCAGGAACTTCGCATTGGGACGCGCAGCACGCAACTGTTCGATAACGCCATAAGACACGCCGGAACCGCCATGCACCGCCACCCCGGCCGGCTTGTTGATGACCAGGATGCTCTCGTCCTCATACAGGACATCGAAACTGGCGCCGGGAACGTGTTTCTCTTCCCGTTCGGCAATCTTGATCGGCGGAATCCGGATCGTGTCGCCGGCCTGCAGGCGGTAAGTCTGGTCGATGCGCTTCTTGTTTACCCGCACCTCGCCGGAACGAAGGATCCGGTAAATATGGCTTTTCGGAACGCCTTTACAGGTACGGAAAAGGAAGTTGTCGATCCGTTGCCCATCGTCATTTTCCGTCACGGAAACGAGCCGGACCTGCTGCAATGATGAAA
>JAEYIG010000006.1 GCA_023409175.1 Pseudomonadota bacterium | reverse complement strand
AATTAATTTTGTTCTGCTATAATTTCAATCTTTAGGCGCGTAGCTCAGCTGGTTAGAGCACTACCTTGACATGGTAGGGGTCGTTGGTTCGAGTCCAATCGTGCCTACCAACATCCTTTCGGATTCCTTCCGATATTCTGATTCCCGATACCGGCTTTTGTTTCCTCGCTGGGATTTTCGGGATCAGTCATATCCTGAAACAGGATTTTCTTCTGGTATTATCAGACAAATGTCCTTCTTTTTGAAGCTGTTTGCGGGGCGGGCGGCGTTTTTGTTGCGTGATTGGAAATAATCCGTGTACACGCTTTGCGATTTCGGTTCGCACTCACATGGCTTTGAGTGGAATTCGATCTGTGCTAAAGTTACTGAAATGATGATTATTCAATGGCGACAAATTTGTTTTTCTTCCTGCTTTGCCGGGTTTGTTGGCTTGTGAATGTCTGAAAAAGCGCGGCCGGCCCGCGTTTTTTTGTTGAGTTTTAATCTGAATGACGGTTTATGCCGTCTTTTTGCGCTGGTTTTGGAGACAACATGATTTCAGTTCGGCTTCCCGACGGTTCTGCTCGCGAATTCAATGAACCTGTCACCGTTTCGCAAGTAGCGGCTTCTATTGGCAGTGGTCTGGCCAAAGCGGCCATTGCAGGCAAAGTAGATGGCAAACTGGTTGACACTTCTTATATGATCGACAGCGATGTCGACCTGTCTATCGTCACGGACAAGGATCCTGACGGTGTCGATATCCTGCGGCATTCCACGGCCCACTTGCTGGCTTATGCTGTCAAACAATTGTTCCCGGATGCGCAGGTAACGATTGGGCCGGTTATCGACAACGGTTTTTATTACGACTTTTCCTACAAGCGTCCGTTCACTCCGGAAGACTTGCAGGCCATTGAAAAGAAAATGACCGAACTCGCCCGCAAGAACGAAGAGGTCACCCGTAAGGTCCTGCCGCGCGATGAGGCGGTTGCCTATTTCAAGTCAATCGGTGAGGACTACAAAGCGGAAATCATCGAGTCGATCCCGCAGAATGAAGACGTATCACTATATACCAGTGGCGGTTTTACCGACTTGTGCCGTGGCCCCCACGTACCGTCAAACGGAAAACTGAAAGTCTTCAAGCTGATGCGGCTGGCAGGCGCCTACTGGCGCGGCAATTCCGATAACGAAATGCTTCAGCGCATTTACGGAACGGCATGGGCAAAGAAAGAAGATCAGGACGCTTATCTCCATATGCTGGAAGAGGCGGAAAAACGCGATCACCGCCGATTGGGCCGTTCGCTTGACCTGTTCCATTTCCAGGATGAGGCTCCGGGACTTATTTTCTGGCATCCCAAAGGCTGGACGATCTGGCAGCAGGTCGAGCAGTACATGCGCCGCGTGTATCAGGAAAATGGTTACCAGGAAGTCAAGGCTCCACAGATTCTGGATCGTTCGCTCTGGGAAAAATCCGGACATTGGGATAACTATAAGGAAAACATGTTCACGACCGAATCGGAAAACCGTGTTTACGCGGTGAAACCGATGAACTGTCCGGGACATGTCCAGATTTATCGCTCCAACCTGCATTCCTATCGTGAGTTGCCTCTGCGTTTCGGCGAATTCGGCCAGTGCCATCGCAATGAACCGTCCGGTTCCCTGCACGGCATGATGCGCGTTCGCGGGTTTACGCAGGATGACGGGCATATTTTCTGTACCGAAGACCAGATACTGGATGAATGCGTCGCGTTTACCGATCTGTTGAAAAAAGTCTATCAGGACTTCGGCTTCACCGACATTATTTACAAGATCGCCACCCGGCCAGAAAAACGGGTCGGTTCCGATGAGGCATGGGACAAGGCCGAAAATGCACTGATCCAGTCACTGGAACGTTCCGGTTGTGCCTATGAACTGTCACCGGGCGAAGGTGCCTTTTATGGCCCTAAAATCGAATATACCCTGAAGGACGCCATTGGTCGCATGTGGCAATGCGGCACGATCCAGGTCGATTTTTCCATGCCGATGCGGCTGGGTGCGGAATATGTTGCGGAAGACAATACCCGCAAGATTCCAGTCATGATCCATCGTGCCATTTTAGGTTCGCTCGAACGCTTTATCGGTATCCTCATTGAAAACCATGCCGGTGCAATGCCGTTGTGGCTGGCTCCAGTCCATGTGAGTGTTTTGAATATCTCGGACGGGCAGGCAGAATATGCGCAAAGTGTTGTTCAAACGCTGAAAAAAGCCGGTTTCAGGGCCGAAGTGGATTTGCGAAACGAAAAAATTACCTATAAAATACGCGATCATTCTGTAAACAAGGTTCCTTATTTGCTCGTAGTCGGCGATAAGGAAAAAAATGGGAACACAGTTGCCGTGCGGGCTCGTGGAGGCGTCGATCTGGGCGTCATGACGGTTGAAGAGCTGATGGTTCGCCTGGAAAATGAAATCCGGTCGAAGCAGTAAATTCATAAAAGATCCAGCGGTATAACTTTTTAAAGCGAGGAATCAAGATAGCTACTGATAAGTCACATCGCATGAATGGCGAGATTACGGCTCAGGAAATACGCCTTGTAGGTGTTGATAACGAGCCGCTTGGTATTGTCAGCCTTCAGGAAGCTTTCAAACTTTCAGAAGAAGCGGATGTCGATCTGGTCGAGATAGCGCCTAATGCTCATCCGCCTGTCTGTCGTCTCATGGATTACGGCAAGTTCAAGTATGCCGAGCAGAAAAAAGCCCATGAGGTGAAACTGAAACAGAAAGTTATTTCGGTCAAGGAAATCAAATTTCGCCCCGGAACGGACGAAGGGGACTATAATATCAAATTACGCAATTTGATCAAGTTCCTTGATGACGGCGACAAATGCAAAATCACGCTGCGTTTCCGCGGACGTGAAATGGCTCATCAGGATATCGGATTCCGCATGCTCGAACGCCTGAAACAGGATCTGGAAGAATACGGACAGGTCGAGCAGTTTCCAAAAATGGAAGGTCGCCAGATGGTTATGGTTCTGGCACCCAAGAAAAAGAAATAGAATCTGTTCCGTCGTTTGACCGTTTGATAGAACGGCGGAAAAGAAACAGCGGCTTGGCCGTTGTAAAACAAGTGTGAACAGGCATTCAAGTGCAGTGAAGTGCTGCCACCTGGGATCATATTAAAAAGGAACTGTCTGAAAAGACAGGTATTAACATGCCAAAAATGAAAACCAAAAGCAGCGCGAAAAAACGTTTTCGCGTTCGTCCAGGTGGAACCGTCAAATGTGGCCAGGCTTTCAAACGTCACATTCTGACCAAAAAAACCACTAAAGCCAAACGTCAATTGCGTGGAGCGACTAACGTCAACGAGAGTGATGTCATGTCCGTAATGCGCATGATGCCTAGCGCCTGATCCATTAACACGAATAACAAGGAAAGAATATGTCCAGAGTAAAACGTGGGGTCACAGCACGGGCCCGTCATAAAAAGATTCTTGCTGAAGCCAAAGGTTTCCGCGGTCGCCGCAGCTCGGTATTCCGCGTAGCAAAAGAAGCCGTCATGAAGGCTGGCCAATATGCCTATCGTGACCGCCGTAACAAAAAACGCGTATTCCGCGCTCTGTGGATTACCCGTATCAACGCTGCTACCCGTGAATTGGGTATGTCTTACAGCGTATTCATGAATGGTCTGAAAAAAGCCTCGATCGAACTGGACCGCAAGGTTCTGGCCGATATGGCTGTAGCGGACAAACCTGCTTTCGCTGCTATCGTAAATCAGGTGAAGGCTGCTATCGCGGCTTGATCGTGTTGCAGCATGCATAGATTAAAGCGGGGCAAGGCCTTTACTTGCCCCGCTTTTTTTATTTTTTATTTTTACTCTCTGTTGTCTGACAGGAACGTACAGCATGGATTCGTTAGAACAGTTGGTGCTTCTGGCAAAACAGGATTTCAAAGACGCGCCGGATGCGGTCGCGCTTGAAAATGCCAAAGCCAGGTACCTCGGCAAGACCGGTTTGATCACCGAAAAAATGAAGACGCTTGGCAAACTGGCGCCAGAACTGCGCAAGGCGCAGGGGGCGGTCATCAATAACGCCAAGGGGAGAATCGAAGGGGCGTTGAATGCCCGTCGTGAAGAACTCGCCAACGAAAAACTGCAGGTTCGCCTGAATGCTGAAGCGATTGACGTCACCCTTCCCGGAAGGGGAAGAGGCAGGGGTGGTATCCACCCCGTCATGAGAACATGGGAAAGAATCGAACGGATTTTCGGTTCGATCGGTTTCGACGTGGCAGATGGCCCCGAAATCGAAACGGACTGGACCAACTTCACCGCATTGAACAGTCCGGAAAACCATCCGGCCCGTTCCATGCAGGATACGTTTTATATCGAAGGCAACGATACGGAAGGCAAACCCCTGCTACTGCGTACGCATACCAGCCCGATGCAGGTACGTTATGCCCGTTCCCATGAATTGCCCGTCAAGGTCATCGCGCCGGGACGCACTTATCGCGTCGACAGCGATGCAACCCATTCCCCTATGTTCCACCAGGTCGAAGGGCTGTGGATCGACAAGGACATCAGTTTTGCCGACCTGAAAGGCGTGTACCTGAATTTCGTCCGTGCGTTCTTTGAAACCGACAATCTCCAGGTCCGTTTCCGTCCGTCTTATTTCCCGTTTACTGAACCGTCCGCCGAAATTGATATCGCCTTTGGCAGCGGGCCCCTGAAAGGCAGATGGCTCGAAGTGTCCGGTTCCGGTCAGGTCCATCCGAACGTTTTGAGGAATATGGGCGTCGATCCTGACAAATACATCGGATTCGCGTTCGGTTCCGGCCTCGAACGCCTGACCATGCTGCGCTATGGCATTAACGATCTGCGGCTGTTTTATGAAGGCGACCTGCGCTTTTTGAAACAATTCAATTGATTGAGCGCTCATTAAGCAAGATATTCCAAAAGTAACTGTTATCGTTTTTGTAGTTGAAAGCTGATTATGCAATTTTCTGAAAACTGGCTCCGAACGATGGTCAATCCGGATTTGACGACGGATGAATTGTCCCATTTGATGACCATGTCGGGTCTTGAAGTCGAGGGCATTACGCCTGCTGCACGTCCTTTCTCGAAAATCGTCGTCGCAAAAGTGCTGGAAGTTGCAAAGCATCCCAATGCCGATCGCCTTTCCGTTTGTCAGGTCGATGCCGGGACGGGAACGATTCTGAATATCGTTTGTGGGGCCCCTAATGTCCGGCCCGGAATGATGACGGGTTGTGCGCTCATAGGCGCAGAGTTGCCGCCGGATGAAGAAGGCAAGCCTTTCACGATCAAAAAAGGAAAACTGCGTGGCGTTGAATCGAACGGCATGCTGTGTTCGTTCCGTGAACTGCAATTGTCGGAAGACCATTCCGGCATTATGGATTTGCCGGAAAATGCGCCTTTGGGCAGTGATTTGCGGGATTATCTCCAGCTTGAAGATGCCATTTTCGAAATCAAGCTGACGCCCAACAAGGCAGACTGCCTTTCTGTGTTGGGTGTTGCGCGGGAAGTGTCTGCCCTGACCGGCGCACCACTGAACCGTCCGGTATCCGCCCCGGCAAAAGTGACATCAAACGACAAATTGCCTGTCAAGGTCGAAGCACCTGACCTGTGCGGTCGCTTTTCTGGCAGGGTGATCAAGGGTATCAATGCCAACGCGCCAACACCCGACTGGATGAAGCAGAGGCTGGAACGCAGCGGCCAGCGTTCCATTTCGGCCATCGTGGATATTTCCAACTATGTCATGCTGGAATGCGGACAGCCGAACCATATTTACGATCTCGACAAAATTGACGGATCGCTCGACATTCGCTGGGGTAAAAAGGGCGAAAAGGTCAAGTTGTTGAATGACATGACCGTTGAAGTGGACGAGTGGGTCGGCATTATCGCAGACAATACCGCCGTCGAATTTCTGGGCGGTATCATGGGCGGTGACCGGACATCCGTTTCATCAGACACACAAAACATTTACATCGAAGTGGCATTCTGGTGGCCTGACGCCATTCGTGGACGTGCCAGACGGTACAATTTTTCAACCGATGCGTCTCATCGTTTTGAACGTGGTGTCGATTTTGAAGCGACTGTTGCAGCTCTGGAACGTATTACAGCACTGGTACTGGAAATTTGTGGCGTTGAAGGACAGACGACGGTCGGGCCTGTCGATGACCAGATCCTGAATCTGCCAAAGCGCAATCCTGTCGTGTTGCGCAGGGAAAGAGCTGAAAAGGTGATTGGCATTCCTTTGACGGCTGACCAGATCGCCGATATCTTCACCCGGCTGGGTCTGCCATTTGTCCAGAACGGCGATGACTTTACCGTGACGCCGCCGTCTTTCCGTTTTGATATTGAGATTGAGGAAGACCTGATCGAGGAAATTGCACGCGTATATGGCTTTGAAAACATACCGGCATTGCCGCCTGTTGCGTCAAACGTCATGCGGATCAAGCCTGAAAATGTCCGTTCCCTGTTCTCCATTCGTCAGCAGATGGCCGATCTCGATTATCAGGAAGTAGTCAATTACAGTTTTGTCGAAGAAGAATGGGAAAAGGATTTTGCCGCCAACGACAATCCGATTCGCCTGTTGAATCCGATTGCCAGCCAGATGAGTGTCATGCGCTCGACGATGATCGGCAACCTGGTAGCCAATGTCCGTTTCAATCTCAATCGCAAGTTTTCCAGAATCCGTCTTTTCGAAATCGGTGGCGTATTCCTGCGTAACGACAAGGTCGAAGATGGTCCACTGTCAGTTGCCGGTTACGAACAGCCCAAACGTCTTGCTGCAATCGCTTACGGTCTGGTCGATGACGAACAGTGGGGGCAGGAAGACAGGCAGGTCGATTTCTTTGACGTGAAAGCTGATCTGGAAGCCATGTTTGCGCCGAAAGAAATCCGCTTCGTCAAAACGGCCCATCCGGCATTTCATCCGGGAAGATGTGCGGCGCTGGAACTGAATGGTGAAAAAGTCGGGATTATCGGCGAATTGCATCCGTCGTGGCAACACAAGTACGATTTGCCACATGCTCCGGTGTTGTTCGAAGTGGATGTTTCGGCATTGCAATCGGTCGACGTGCCGGTCTATTCGGAGATCTCACGGTTCCAACCGGTCAAGCGCGATATTGCGCTGGTAGTGGATTCCTCAATGCCTGTTCAAGAAATCATTGACAGATTCTACAAGGAAAAAGATAATAACCCCCTGTGTCGCATCATGCAAGCTGTTGTTTTGTTTGATGATTATCGCGGAAAAGGTTTGGATGCCAATGAAAAAAGCCTTGCATTCCGTTTTACCTTGCAAGATTTCAATGGAACACTGCAGGATGAAGTCGTGGAAACGGCCATAAATGCCTTTGTTTCCGCCGTCGAAAAAGACTTGGGTGCCCGGTTACGTGCCTGATTCAATAAGCTATTAGGTTTGAACAAGAATGAAATACCCCACCGATTTGCCCAGTGCAGAAAACATGGGACTGGAAGATTTAGATAAAAAAACGATGCCCGATTCCGACAAAAACACTTCGACTTTAACAAAAGCGGAACTGACTGAATTATTATATGAACAAGTCGGTTTGAATAAACGTGAAGCCAAGGAAATGGTCGAAACGTTTTTTGAGGAAATTTGCGTTGCCCTGCAACGTGGCGAAGCGGTCAAGTTATCCGGTTTCGGCAATTTCCAGTTGCGTGACAAGCCACAGCGCCCTGGCAGAAATCCCCGGACGGGAGAAGAAATTCCGATTACAGCTCGACGGGTAGTGACTTTTCATGCCAGCCAGAAACTGAAATCGATGGTTGAATCAGCGGAAAAATTTGACAAGTAATTGACCATTTTTCATGAACGAACGAGTCCACAAGACAGAAACGGTTGTTTTGCCTCCCATACCTGCCAAACGTTATTTCACGATTGGCGAGGTGAGTGACCTGTGTGGAGTCAAACCTCATGTCCTCCGGTACTGGGAACAGGAGTTTACCCAGTTAAAACCGGTAAAACGGAGAGGGAACAGACGTTATTACCAGCATCATGAAGTGCTGCTGATCAGACGTATAAGGGAACTGCTTTACGATCAGGGTTTCACGATCAGCGGTGCCCGGAACAAGCTCAGTGAACGTGAAAACAGGAATGCCGCTGTCGAGATCCTTCCTGAAGACATTTTCATGGAACCGCAGCCGTCTGTGGATGTTGATGCCATTCGTTCCGGTTTGAATGATATTTTGCAATTACTGACTCTGCCGAAAAAACAATAATCGTATTTGTTGCATAATGATTGAAGGGCGTCCAGGGACACGTTTTCAAGGTTCATTAATCGATTAGGAAAGACCGGTACAGATGAGGATTTTAATCAGTAACGATGACGGATATCTGGCACCGGGCATCAATGCGCTTGCGAAAGCCCTTTCGCCCATAGCTGAAATCGCGGTGGTTGCACCTGACAGCAACCGTTCGGGCGCGTCCAATTCCCTTACACTCGAACGTCCCATTTCCGTTTACAAAGGCAGAAACGGCTTTACCTATACGACAGGGACTCCGTCGGATTGCGTCCATATTGCCATCACCGGTGTCTTGCCATGGCGACCTGATCTGGTCGTGACTGGCATCAACCACGGGCAGAATGCCGGGGAAGATACCATTTATTCCGGTACCGTTGCCGCTGCGATGGAAGGCTATCTTTTCGACATTCCCGCGATAGCCTTTTCCCAGGTTGAAAAAGGGTGGGCAGAGCTTGAAAGCGCAGCCGAGATAGCACGGGATATTGTCCTGAAGGTTTATGACAAGTTGTCCAAACCGTTCCTCCTTAACGTGAACATACCCAACAGGCCCTATGCGGAACTGACAAAGATCTGTGCCACGCGCCTCGGGCGCAGGCATGAGTCCGAAGCGGTCATCCGGGAAAAAGACCCGTTTGACAGGGAAATTTTCTGGATTGGCCCGACCGGGCCGGTCAGGGATGCGAGCGAAGGAACCGATTTTTACGCCATCAATCACGGCCATGTGTCGGTTACTCCCCTGCAGCTGGACTGGACTCACACCGATGTGTTGAATGATTTGACGAATTTACTCGCATGAACAAGAAAACGAAATCGTTCCCTTTGCCGCTATCTTCAGTAGTGGGACGATCTTCGTTTGACAAGCCCGGACAAAATGTGCCCGATAAAAAGCATTATGTTTCAACCCAGACTGCCGTACAGAACAAGGTGGCGCAGTCCACTTTGAAAGAACAGAACAAAAAACAGACGCCATTGCTCGAACAGGGCTGGAACGAGTCGAATCTCACGCGAAGCGCTCGTTCCATGGTCGTGCGTCTGGCCCAATCGGGAATAAAAGACAAGGTAGTATTGCAAGCCATGCAACAAATCCCACGCCATCTGTTTGTCGAGCCGGGATTGTCGGGACAGGCCTATGCGGATATTGCATTGCCTATCGGGGCGCACCAAACCATTTCGAAACCCTCGACGGTCGCCAAAATGATTGAGGCGCTGCGCTCCGGCATGGATTCCCATGTCATGAACAAGGTACTGGAAATCGGTACCGGTTGTGGCTATCAGGCGGCAATTCTCGCTAAAATAGCGAGAGAGGTTTATTCTATTGAAAGAATCAGGGTCTTGCATGAACTGGCGCGGAAAAACCTGCGTCCGATGAGAATTGCCAATTTGCGTTTGCAGTATGGCGATGGCATGCAGGGTTTGCCACAGGTTGCGCCATTCGATGGCATCATCGTTGCTGCGGCTGGTTTGCAGGTGCCGGACGCGTTGCTTGAACAACTGGCAATTGGCGGGAGACTCATTGCGCCGGTCGGAGATGAAAAACAAAAACTGCAATTGATAAAAAGAGTAGCCGATCGTCAGTGGGAAAGCGTTATACTAGACGATTGTTATTTCGTCCCGCTGCAGCAGGGAACGGTTTGAAGAATTTCAGACGTTGACAGATATTGGAACAGGTAAATGAAGAAGATTGGTTATCCATTATTGTTAATCGGTTGTGCAGGTTTGTTTGCCTGCAGCAGCCCCCAGAAAACGGCTCCTGTCAGTGACCGTTCAAGTGTCACGACTTCGAATCCGTATCAGCCTATCGACAGGAATACGATCCGTTATACGGTCAAGCGTGGAGATACCCTATCCCAGATTTCGCGCCGTTCCGGCCATAGCGTGCATGATTTGGTTGCATGGAATAATCTTGCCAATGCCAATGCCCTTGAAGTCGGACAGGTCTTGCGCGTCCAGCCGCCAGAAGGTGCAGCGGCCAGTACCCAAACCGCTGCGGTAGCACCTGCCTCACGCGTTGAAGTCCGTTCCATCGACGATGCCAAGAAAAACACACAACAGAAAACGGCAACCCAGAGTGCTTCACCAGCGCCTGCTGCCGCTGCAGTTTCCGGCAATGCAAAGGAAGTCTCCGGACTTGCCTGGAGCTGGCCGACACAGGGTACTGTGATCACTCCGTACAAACCCGGCAAGAACAGAGGGATTGATATCTCTGGAACAAAAGGGCAGAAAGTGGTTGCCGCAGCTGATGGCACCGTCCTCCACAGAGGGAATATGAACGGTTACGGGAATCTGGTCATCATCAAACATAGCGATGGCGTACTGTCAGCCTATGCCCACAATGACAAGATCCTGGTCAAGGAAAAACAACAGGTAAAACGGGGTCAGCAGATCGCGGAAATGGGCAACACCGACAGCGACAAGGTCAAGTTGCATTTCGAAATCCGCTACCAGGGAAAACCGGTCGATCCGATGAAATACCTGCCGGCACATTAATCACGCCATTATTCAATACCCGAATAACGCATATTGTCCCAATGTGCGTTATTTGTTTATCAGACAAGGTTTATGCCGATCAATACTATTCAAATCAAGTCTCTCGATGCAGAAGGCCGGGGAGTGGGGCATTTGTCCAATGAAGACGGTACGCCCGGAAAAGTCGTCTTTGTGGAAGGGGCATTGCCCGGAGAAGTGGTTCATTTCGAAACGGTCAAAAGAAAAAGCAAATGGGAACTGGCGAAAATGCTTTCCCTGTTCAAGGAATCGCCGGTTCGCACCCAACCCGGATGTCCCCATTTTGGCGTATGTGGTGGCTGTTCGATGCAACATCTTGAGCCTTCTGCCCAGGTCGCGATGAAACAGCGTGTCCTTGAAGACAATCTCTGGCATATCGGTCGCGTCAAACCTGAAAGAATGCTTCGCCCGATTTATGGGCCATACTGGGGATACCGGTTCCGTGCTCGCCTCTCGGTCAATTACGTTCCCAAAAAGGGCGGTATCCTTGTCGGTTTCAGGGAAAGGCAATCCCGATACGTCGTCGACATGAAAGAGTGTCATGTCTTGCCCCGCCATATTTCCGACATGCTGGTGCCTCTGCGGCATCTGGTCGAATCGCTTTCCATCATGCGTGAGGTTCCCCAGATTGAAGTGGCGATCGGCAGTGAGGGCAAAGAGCTGATCACGGCGCTCCTTTTGCGCATTATGGCTCCCTTGACGGCTGACGATGAAAGCAAACTGAAACGTTTTGCCGACGAACACTGTGTCCAGTGGTGGCTCCAGACAAAAGGGCCGGATACCATCACGCTTTTTTACCCGGAAAATAACGGTCTTAAGTACGTCTTGCCTGAATTCCAGGTTGAAATGCCTTTCAGGCCGAACGATTTCACGCAGGTGAATCATCACATCAATCAGGTGCTGGTTTCCCGCGCCTTGCGTTTGCTGGATATCGGCAAAGACGACCGGGTGGCTGACCTTTTTTGCGGGCTTGGCAATTTTTCCATGCCGATTGCACGGCTGGCAAAAGAAGTCATCGGTATTGAAGGCAGCGAAACACTGACCAGACGTGCGCAGGAAAACGCCATATTGAACGGCCTTGAAGGGAAGACGAGGTTTTCGACC
>JAEYIG010000238.1 GCA_023409175.1 Pseudomonadota bacterium | reverse complement strand
CGTCAGCTGGCCGATATGATTAACGACCAGACAAAGGCGGTCATTGCACGCGAAATGCGTCAGGGTGGCCTGATCTGGAATATGAGAATGGGTGTGGCATGAGCGTGAAAGAAACCTTTACCTGGGCGCCATTAATCGGCAGCAATGGCACCAAAAAATATCGTGTCCAGACTGCCCAGTTTGGCGATGGCTACCAGCAGGTTGCCGCTGACGGCATCAATAACCAGATTGAATCGTGGCCTGTTTCATTTACAGGAACGAAAGACGAGATCAAACCGATCAGGGATTTTCTCGATCGGCATGCCGGATATCAGGCGTTCTACTGGACACCTCCAATGGGTGAAAAAGGCATGTTCCGTTCTTTCGATATCACTTTAACCCCGCTCGGTGGCGACATTTATACGCTGTCGACCGTTTTTGAACAGGCATTCTGATTATGATTACAGCAGATATTCAGGGTCTTGAACCCGGTGAGAAAGTCGAATTGTTCGAGCTGGATGCAACAGGGATCGGTGGGGATTATTTCCGTTTTCACGGGTACCAGACAGGGGAAATCTGGTGGCAGGGCAAGGAATATTCGGCATGGCCGATTCAGGCAGAAGGCTTTGCCAGAACTGGCGAAGCCCAGCAACCGGCACCCGTTCTGGTCCTGGGCAATGTGGACGGTTCCATCTCGGCACTGTGCGTTTATTTCGACGATCTGGTTGGCGCAAAACTGTACCGTCATACCACTCTTGGGAAATATCTTGATGCAAAAAACTTCCCTGATGGCAATCCGGCTGCTGACCCAAATGAGGCCTTTCCGAGCGAGCTCTGGTACATCGAACAGAAAAAGGCTGAAAGCAACGATGTCGTCCAATTTGAATTGTCCAGTGCGCTGGACTTCAACGGCGTCAAACTGCCTCGCCGCCAGATTGTCGCAAACGTTTGCTGGTGGCTGTCAAGCGGGGGATACCGCGGGGCTTATTGTGGTTATACCGGTGAAGCCTGTTTTGACAAAAACGACAAGCCGGTCACTGATCCGAAACTCGATCAGTGCGGCGGGCGCCTGACATCCTGCAAGTGCCGTTTCGGTGAGCACAACCCCTTGCCGTTCGGCAGTTTTCCGGCAGCTGACCTGATCAGGACCTGATATGACACCTCAAACGATTGACGCCATACGCGCCCATGCGGAAAAAGAGTTTCCAAAAGAAGCGTGCGGACTGCTTTGTGTCGTCCGCGGCAGGGAAAAATACCTTCCCTGCCGCAATATGGCAGGCAATGGCGAACAGTTCATCCTGTCGTCAGAAGATTATGCCAATGCAGAGGAGAAAGGTGAAATCGTCGCTGTCGTCCATTCCCATCCGAACGTACCGGCCATTCCAAGCGAGGCCGACAGGACGGCATGCGAGGCCAGCGGCCTGACCTGGCATATCGTTCATGTGTCAGATGAACAGGGTACGCCACTGGCAGACGAGATTGTCACCATAAAGCCCTGCGGCTATGAAGCGCCGCTGGTCGGCCGGGAATTTTCCCACGGAGTCAACGATTGCTATCAGCTTATCCGTGACTGGTACGCAAGGGAACGGGGCATTGCCCTGAAAAATTTCGACCGGACAGAAGGCTGGTGGGAAAGAGGGGAAAACCTGTATATGAATCATTATGCCGAAGCCGGTTTTTATCCTGTTTATGGTGAACTGGAGGAAGGCGATGTCATTCTCATGCAGGTACGGGCTTATGAGGCCAATCACGCTGCCATTTATCTGGGTGACGGCCTGATGCTGCATCATCTTTACGGAAGACTGTCCAGCAGGGATGTCTATGGCGGTTACTGGAAAGACGTCACCAGGGCAGTGGTGCGTTATGGTGAAAAGCATGAAAGCAAATACTAGTAACCGGAAACGATTTTGCCAAAAAAACAGGGCATGGAGCCATTCGGGAAAGCCGGATGTCGATGGGCATCTATTGAACTGATGCTGCAATGTTTTTACGGCATCAGGTATCAACGGCCCGACCAGAGCGGGCTTTTTTTTATGGGTGAACGATGACTTCATTAAAAACAATAAGGTTGTATGGGAAGCTCGGCACGAAATTCGGACGCATTCACAGGCTCGCCGTGAATAGCGCGGCAGAAGCCATCCGCGCACTGTGTGCGTTAAGACCCGGTTTTGAACGGGAATTGATGACAAGCCGGGACAGGGGTATTGGATACGCCGTTTTTCTGGGTAAAAAGAATCTGAAAGAAGAACAATTGACCGAAGAGGCTGAAGAACGCGAAATCCGGATTGCCCCGGTATTGCAGGGTGCGGGCTTCGGCTCGATTTTCAAAATCATATTGGGCGTGGTTCTGGTTGTGGTTTCCTACTTCATCCCGGCAACATGGGGGGTATGGGGTGAAATGCTTGCACTGGCTGCACAAGGTGTCGGGATGTCACTGGCGATGACAGGTATCACCGAAATGCTGACGCCAAAAGGGCTTTCAGCGAAAGACAGGCCGAAAAACGGCGCTTCTTACACGTTTAACGGCCCCGTCAATACCATGGCACAGGGCAATCCTGTCCCGGTGGGGTATGGGCGCATGATAATCGGTTCAGCTGTCATCTCGGCAGGGATTTACAGCGCCGACCGGCTTTAGACAAATCATTCCTGCGTGCAGGCATTTCCTGCATGCGCATAACATACCCGCATGACGCGGGTTTTTTTACGGGTGAAAAATGACACCATTAAAAACAATACGTTTATACGGAAAGCTGGGCACACGATTCGGCCGTATTCACCGCCTGGCAGTTGCCAGTGCTGCTGAAGCCGTTCGTGCCCTTTGCATGATCAAACCCGGTTTCGAACGTGAGCTGATGACCAGCAGGGACAGGGGAGTCAATTACGCCGTTTTTCTGGGGAAAAAGAACATAGGGCATGAAGAACTGGCTGATCCTGCCGGCAAGGACGACATCCGGATCGCTCCTGTTTTGCAGGGTGCATCCAAAGGCGGGATCTTCCAGGTCATTCTTGGTGCCGCGCTGATGGTTTTTGCCATGTGGGCGCAGGGTTCCTTTACTTCTCTTGGCAGCCTCTCGGAAGCACTCAAGGCAAAAAGCTGGATTGGCGTCACCGCCATGATGGGGATGTCAATGATGATGGGAGGCGTCTTGCAATTGCTTTCGCCACAAATGAAAGGCCTGTCGTCCAGAGACAATATTGAGAACGGCGCTTCTTACGCATTCAACGGGGCAGTCAATACCACAGCACAGGGGAATCCGGTGGCAGTGGGTTACGGACGAATGATAGTCGGTTCGGCAGTCATCTCTGCCGGCATTTACGCAATGGATCAAAAATGAATATTATCGGTTATAAAAAAGGCGGCGGCAGCTCTCATACACCTGTCGAACAGACAGACAACCTGCACAGTACCGCTTATGCCAGGGTTCTTGACCTTGTCGCTGAAGGGGAGATCAAGGGTCTGGCCAATGGACTGCAATCCATCTATCTGGATGAGACGCCATTGGCCAATCCGGATGGTTCCATGAATTTCAAAGGGGTCTCGGTCGATTTCCGTGCAGGAACACAGGATCAGGAACACATTTCCGGTTTTCCTGCGGTTGAAAATGAAATCGGAATCGGTGTGGAGCTGACATCCAAACAACCCTGGATTCACGCCATCAACAATCTCCAGTTGTCGGCGGTCCGCATACGCTTGTCGGCCGATGGTTTGTCCAAAGCCAATACTTCCAACGGCGATATCAACGGATACCGTGTGGAATATGCCATTGACGTTTCCACTGATCATGGCGATTTCAGGGAAGTGCTGAAAACGGCGTTTGACGGCAAGACCACCAGCAAATACGAACGCACTCACCGGATTGACCTGCCAAAATCGACCAGTGGCTGGTCCATACGGGTGCGTCGTCTGACGGCAAACGCCAACAGCCAGACCACTTCAGACAGAACGTCGATCGTTTCCTATACAGAAGTGATCGACGCCAAATTGCGTTATCCGATGAGCGCCATTGTCGGCGTACAGGTCGATGCGTCACAGTTCCAGAGCATTCCGGTACGTGCTTACGACATGTATCTGAAAATCATCAGGGTACCCACCAATTATGATCCGGAAAAGCGTACGTATACCGGTGACTGGGACGGCACTTTCAAACCGGCATGGAGCAACAATCCGGCATGGGTCTTTTACGATCTCGTCCTGAATGACCGGTACGGACTGGGGCATCTCGTATCGGATGTACAGATAGACAAGTGGTCGCTTTACCGGATTGCAAAATATGCCGACCAGATGGTTCCTGACGGAAAGGGTGGCTATGAACCCCGTTTTACCTGTAACGTTTACATCCAGTCCAGAAAAGAGGCTTATGCGGTGCTGCAGGACATCGCTTCCATTTTCAGGGGGATCTCATACTGGGCAGGCAGCAACATTACGGCATCGGCTGACATGCCTGTCGAACCGGTCTATACCTACACGGCAGCCAATGTCATCGACGGGAAATTCACGCGTATCGGCACCAGCCGCAAAACGCGCTATACCGTAGCGTTGGTGAGCTGGAACGATCCTGATGATTTTTATCGGGCAAAAGTCGAATACGTATCTGACGACGAAGGGATCAGGCGTTATGGCGTCCAGCAGCTGGAGATCACGGCATTCGGGTGTACTTCACAGGGTGAGGCACAACGTCGCGGGCATTGGGCGCTCGTCACTTCCCGTCTGGAAACCGGAACCATCAGCTTTTCCGTCGGCCTTGATGGGGCGATCGCATTGCCGGGCCAGATTGTCCGGGTTGCCGACCCCCATCGCATGGGACGCCGAAATGCAGGCCGCATCAAATCGGCATCCGGACGTGTCGTCGTCCTCGACAAGGCACCGACCATCACCGTGGGGGACAAGCTGACCGTGATTTTGCCGACGGGCGAGACGGAAACCCGCAGTGTTGTCCGGGTGAACGAAGACAGCATCACCGTCAATGCCGACTGGACAACGCTTCCCGTTGAAAATGCCGTCTGGTCTGTTGACAACATTGATCTGGCAGCCCCGATGTACCGTATCATCTCCATCACTGAAAAAGACGGGCTGACTTACGATATATCCGCGATTCAGTACGAGCCGGGCAAGTTCGACTACATCGACAATGCCGTCCTGATTACCCCCAAACCTGAAACCGTCAAGGATCTGAGGCCGAAACCACCGGTCAACATCGACGTCAATGAATCGTTGTACGTCGTCGGTATCCGTTCCTTCGGTATCCGGGCGACCGTGTCATGGACGAGCGACGCCCACCGTTTCGAATTCGCCTACCGCAAGGAAAACGGCACATGGACGACGCTGAACACACGTGACCCGTCCATCGACATTTACGGCCTCGATGAAGCGGTATACGAATTTTCCGTCACGGCGATTTCCTCGACCGGACTCCAGTCGGAACCGGCCTTGTATACCAAGGAAATCATGGGGCTGAAACTGATCCCGGCCAACGTCCCGTGGTTCCTTATCGAAGGCAATACCCTGTCGTGGGGCGAAGTGTCCGACCTGGACGTGGACGGTTACCTGATCCGCTTCCATTATGGCCATAACCGCAGCTGGGAAGACGCATCCCCATTGCATAGCGGGGTGCTGACGCAATGTCCGTTTACGCCTGAAAAATTCCCTCAGGGCCCGATCACTCTCATGATCAAGGCCGTCGACACCAGCGGGAACGAATCGGCCAAACCGGCCACCATCGAGACCCAGTTCGGCGATATGCTGGCGGGTAATGTCATTGAGACCATCGACTTTCAGGAGCAGGGTTATCCTGGTGTCATTACCGGCGCGGAAATCATCGAAGGCAAGCTTCAGGTCACAAACGTCATCGAATTCTTCAAGGAAGACGACACTTCAGAATTTTTCAATGAAGATGAAAATTCGGATTTCTTCACTGAAGATTACACCGGCATGTCTTATGAAACGACCATCGTCACGCCAAACGAGGCCGTTGTCGGCAGTACCATGACGTTTGACGTGGCCATGACAGGCGACCTGATGAAAATCGCCTATCGCGGTTACGGCGGTACGAAAATGTACGGCGACGACTTCGGGAAAATGTACGGGGATGACGATTCGCTCTTCTATCCGTCCCCGGGTGAATATATGCCATGGCCGGGACAGGTCACGACGCAGTACATGCCTTACCAGTTCAAACTGGACATCGGTGGCGGTTATGTACAGCCGACCGTCGATACCTGCAAGGTCATCATCGACGTCCCGGACATCATGGAACAGATGAACGATATCACTATCGCCGAAACCGGCACACGCTTGCCGATCAGGGAAAAATACCATGTCATCGAAAACGTGCAGGTCACCCTGCAGGACGACGGTGGCCAGGCCATCAGCGTCAAGGTCGTGGACAAGGACCCCAAACGGGGGCCGTTGATCGCCTGTCTGGATATCGACGGAAACTGGGTCAAAGGTATCGTCGATGCCACACCGCAAGGTTATTAAACGGTTTATCTGACTTGGAAATACAAGGCCTCCACCGGGAGGCCTTTTTATTGGAAGAAAGAAGAAATGGCGATATTACCAGATACAAAATTGCTCGATGGCACCAAGAGACCTGAAACCACCACCGGTGAGTTCAGGATGGCTATGGGGAACATGACCCAGTTCGTGGCCGAACTTCTGGGTACGGACAGCTCGGACAAGGCGGCTGCGCGCCAGATACTCGGGGCGGCTGAAAAATACTGTGCCCATGCGGATGGAACGGCCGATGCCATGACGGCAAGTTTTGAACCGCCCATAAAACAAGCGGTTCACAATCTCACGGTACTGGTGCGGGCAAAAACACCCAACACGACAGGCGATCCCACCTTCAAGGCGGACGAAACGAATGCCATTCCCATCGTCAAGGACAATAACCGGCCTTTGCTGGCAGGTGATATCGCAGGCGAGGGGCACTGGCTGGAATTGCGTTATGACGACATCGTCAAGAAATGGGCGCTTCGGGTCATCCGGCAAGTAGCGTCTCGCGTCTTTCAACTCGAAACGGGATGTGAATGGCGATGGATGAAAAGCTCTGTGAACTGGCCTAAGTATGCTCCCTCAAGATGTGCTTTACAGATCACGTTCCCGTAGCCTCCTGCCTATTGGCACCGGATTCGAGATCCGAACCGTTTGACAGCCTCCCTATTGAGGCTTTTTATATTATCAGGAAAAAACATGGCTTTATTACCTTCAAAAGAACTATTGGACGGCACAAAAAACCCGGAAACGACAACGGGTGAGTTCCGTGTCGCCATGGGACACATGCGTGAATACCTGTGTGACCTGTTAGGCGAAAACAGTGCCGACAGGCAGGAAGCGCGCTCGGCACTGGGTGCCGTTTCGGCAGACGATTTGCAGAAATCCAAACATACCAGTGCCATGGCCACCGGCTCTGCTGACGCATTAGTGGCGACTTTCAATCCGCCCGTCATCCAGTTGACGAATGCCATGACACTGACCGTACGGGCCATTGCACGTAACGAAACGGCTGTCCCGACTTTCAGGGCCGATGCCACCAGTGTCCTGCCGATTGTAAAAGGGAATGATCAGCCGCTTGAAAAGGGCGATATCCATGGAGAGGGATACTGGCTTGACCTGAGATTTGACGGAGAACTGAACAAATGGGTTTTGTTGAATCCGGCAAGCAGTATTGTCACGTCAGGAATTCCCGCCACACAGGCAACAGGAACACCGGACGCCATTGTCGCGAAGTTTGATCCCGCCATTATCGACCTGAAAAATGGCATGAAAGTCAGTATCAGGGCAACGGCTGCCAATACATCGAGTGAACCGTATTTGCAAATCGAGAATTTCGAGGCTTATCCGATGGTAAAAGGCATCAACCAGCCATTGGCTGAAGGCGACATAGCCGGAGAAGGTTACTGGATGGATTGCCAATTTGACGGCATTAACGAAAAATGGATTCTACAGAATCCTGCGCGGGGTATCCTTACTTCCGGAGTCCCGGTCGGAACAGTCGTCTATTTTGCCGCGCAGACTCCGCCTGCCGGATATCTTGTCGCAGATGGGGCATCCGTTTACCGAAGCACCTATCCAGACCTGTTTGCTGCAATCGGAACGACTTTCGGGTTGGGCGAGAGTTCCAATACCTTCAACCTGCCGGATTTAATGGGACAGTTTGCGCAAGGCCATGGCGTTCCGGGCCAGAAAATAAAGGCTGGCCTGCCCAATATCGCAGGCACGATTTCGGTTGTCATGAGAACAAATTCGCCGAGTGCAACCGGGGTGTTTTCAAAAATGTCCCATACCTCTGGCCCAATGGCCGCCGCGAATAACAGCCTGTATTATTCTTCAATCATTTTTTCTGCCGACGGCAGCAATAGCATCTATGGCGCATCCGATACCGTCCAGCCTCCGGCCCTGACGTTGCTGCCTTGCATCAAAGCCTTCGATGCCGTTTTATCCAATGCCGAGATCACGACCCATGCCCTGGCAAATGAAGTGACCGCCAAAGCCAACCGCGCCGAAATCGAACCCTACCTGACCAAGGCATGGGTCAATTTCGACGCCTCGTCAGGCATCGTCG
>JAEYIG010000198.1 GCA_023409175.1 Pseudomonadota bacterium | reverse complement strand
CCCGACAGAGGGCATTGGGAATCATCCTGCCTGTCCTGTTCTGGGGCATCCTGCTTTATGTCCTGTCCACCCTGTTTGCCCTTGGCAGCTCGATCATCAATGACTCGCCGTTCGGGAACTGGATCGGTCATGAGGATATCCTTGCGATAAAAAAGATCATGTCGAGATACTTTCCGGTCATTGGCGGATTTGTCGGTGCCTTTTTGCTGTGGGCGCTCTACAATACGCTTCGAAATCCGGCACGCCGTGACCTGTGCGTTCCCCGGCCGCAACCGGTCAGTCTGGAAGAAACGGCCGGATTCTGTCGTCTGGGAACAGCGAATGTGCGGAACATGCAGCAGGCAAAAGTCCTGACCTGCATGTTTGACGATAATGGAAACATTGTCGGAATCAGGCATGACGCCATGATATCGCCCGTCAGAAAACAGCGGCCAGTGGACGTTGGCAACGTACGCAATGAGGTACAGGGAGAAAAAATCGCCGCCTGACCGGTTCGGGAAGGATGGATTTCCTGTCTCGGCCAGTTTTGACCGGAATGACCGTGACCGGACTGTCCTGCAAGACCTCCCATGGGACAGTTGGCCAGTACAGAAAAATGTTTTTTCCCGCGCTCACCTGCCCTGTCCCGGCAATATCCATTCCGCCGGACGGTCTTTTTGGCCAGCTACCCCAAAGTGACAACCCTGTAATCCGGCTGCAAGGCATGAGATGTATCCTCCGCCTTCGGGCTGAATGATGTGAGGAAAAAAACGTTTTCCAACTGAAATCCAGAAGTCATCTGCGATTGGAACTGCGTGTCATGACCGGCCAATGCACTTCAGACAGAACCGTAATACCCGGATTCCGGCCTTATGTCGCCTGCCGGGGGAATTTACGAAAAAGCCTCATGCCAGACGGGAGAGGTTATCAGGCATGAGGGGAAAACCGATACATATTTTCAGGCTTGCGGGAGCTGCTGCAACTGCCGGCTGCTTGCAAGCCATCGCGGCAACCTGTTCAAAGCCGATACCATGTACATCTGGTCGCCGTTTGAGAACAGACGCCAGGTCACACTGGAAATCCTCGCTGCCTCGTCGTACACCGGAACAAAATCCACCAATGCATGACGTTTGATACCGGGGATACGAAAAAGAGCATGTGAAAATCGTAACCCATAAAAATGACTGCACAGTTATCCGGCGTCAAAAGACCTTGTTTCAAATCGTGTCCAGCCAATTTCCAATCCATTCTGTCCTGTCATTTCATGTCGAAAAGCAGGAAATGCGTGTCCTTGCTGGCGACCAGCATGAGATGGTCGACATTGTCGATCGAAGCCCCGTCCCCTGTATAAATGGTCTTTTCGTTGTTGATGGAAAGTTCCCCTTCGATCATCTGGATCCAGACACCCCTTCCTGGGGCAACATCGTGATCAATGACGCCGCCTTCGCCCAGTTTTGCGGCATAAACGTCGGCATCCTGATGGATCGATATGGAATTGTCCCGTGCCGTCTTGCTGGCGATCAGGACCAGATTGCCCGGCTTGATATCGGAAAAAGACGCCTGCGCATATTCGGGACGGACATGACGCTCATCCGGCATGATCCAGATCTGCAGGAAATGGACAGGCTCATCCTTTGAACCGCAATATTCGCTATGCATGATGCCGGAACCGGCACTGATGCGCTGCACTTCGCCCGCTTTCATGATTTCATGGCTGCCCATGCTGTCCTTGTGTTCCAGCGCACCGGAAATGACATAGGAAATGATTTCCATATCGCTGTGCGGATGCAGGCCGAACCCTTTTCCGACAGCCACCCGGTCTTCATTGATCACGCGAAGGGAACGGAAACCCATATAGCGTGGGTCGTAATAGTCGGCAAACGAAAACGAATGGTACGACTGCAGCCAGCCATGGTCGGCATAGCCCCTGTCCTGCGAATTTCTGACGGTAATCATATTCAATCCTTTTCAAAAAAAACCGAAACCGTCAAACAGGCCGTGATCCTGAATGGCCATAACCTTTCCGACGATCCCAAAAATCCTGTGACAAACTGGATTCATGTTAGGGATTCGGCCACGACCTGCACTTGAGTGATCGTAAAAAAAGATCATTAATCCCGGAATTTTCAAACATAAGACAGGTTTTTTGACCTTTTTGACCCATGGGAAAACCGCTCCTTTGGTTTACCTTCCGGAAACACATAAACGAGCCTGTCCAAAAACGTCCCGTCATCCGGTTTCTTCTTCATCTGACGGGCTAAAGGCCACCCTGTTTTTGATTTGTAGCCGCATTTATGAAACAATTTCGGGTTCGTGATATCTTTACATTCTCCTGTTTCCCATTTTTGACTCTTTGTCGATGACGCGTCCCATCATTCCCATCCTGCCACAGGAAAGCCATGAAAGTCCCGTCAGGCCGCCAGCCGTGCAGCCTGACATGGGTGAGCCTGTCCTGGACAGACTGGGTCGCCCCCTGAAAGACTTGCGCATTTCCGTGACTGACCGGTGCAATTTCAGGTGCGTCTACTGCATGCCAAAACAGGTTTTCGGCAAGGATTTCCGGTTTATCCCCCATTCCGACATGCTCTCGTTTGAGGAGATCGCACGGATTGCCCGTCTTTTCGTGGCACAGGGAGTCGAAAAGATCCGCCTGACCGGCGGCGAACCCCTTATGCGCAAGAACGTGGAACGCCTGATCGGACAGCTTTCACGTCTGGAAACCCCGGAGGGCAAACCCGTCGACCTGACGCTGACGACGAACGGTTCCATGTTGGTGAAAAAGGCACAAACCCTCTACGACGCCGGCCTGAAACGCATTACCGTTTCACTGGATGCACTGGACGACACCGTTTTCCGCAAAATGAACGACGTCGATTTTTCAGTCAAGGACGTGTTACACGGCATCGACACCGCATTGGCCGTCGGGTTCGAACCGGTCAAGGTCAATACCGTGATCAAAAAAGGCCTGAATGAAGAGGAAGTCCTGCCCGTCGCCCGCCATTTCAGGAATTCCCCCGTCATCGTCCGTTTCATAGAATACATGGACGTCGGGTCATCGAACGACTGGGAACAGCAGGAAATCATCCCGTCCGGAGAACTGGTGCGCAGGATCGACGCCGAAATGCCCATCGAGCCGATAGACCGGAATTACGCCGGTGAAACGGCCGAACGCTGGCGCTACCGGGATGGAAGCGGGGAAATCGGTTTCATCGCCAGCGTCACCAAAGCGTTTTGCCAGGATTGTTCCCGTATCAGGCTGTCCACTGAAGGCAAACTATACAAATGCCTTTTCGCAACCGAAGGTTATGACATCC
>JAEYIG010000182.1 GCA_023409175.1 Pseudomonadota bacterium | reverse complement strand
TGATCGGTGTGCATCATCTTGAGGGTCATTTGCTGTCGCCCCTGCTGGCCTCAAAACCGCCTGTTTTCCCTTTTGTGGCACTTCTTGTGTCCGGAGGCCATACCCAGCTGATGCGTGTCGACGGTGTCGGCCGATATGAGTTGCTCGGTGAGACGCTGGATGATGCCGCCGGTGAAGCGTTCGACAAATCGGCTAAACTGCTGGGCTTGCCATATCCGGGAGGGCCTGAAATATCCCTTCTCGCGGAAAAGGGACAACCGGAAGTGTTCCATCTTCCTCGCCCGATGCTGCATTCAAAGGACCTGAATTTCAGTTTTTCGGGACTGAAAACGGCTGTGCTGACAACCTTGAAAAAGCAGGGCGATGCTCCTGGAGAGCAGGCCAAGGCCGATATTGCAAGGGCTTTTGTGGATGCGATTGTCGAGGTTCTCGCGGCAAAATGTGCCCTGGCCTTACGCCAGACCGGACTGAAACAACTGGTTGTGGCGGGGGGCGTCGGTGCCAACAGGCAATTGAGGGATGCATTGAATGCCATGGCAGCAAAAAGACGGTATCAGGTTTTTTATCCGGAACTGGAATTCTGTACGGATAACGGAGCCATGATTGCATTTGCAGGCGCCATGCACCTGATGCAGAATCCCCAAGCCGCCCAAAAAGACTACGCATTCACGGTCAGGCCGAGATGGCCGCTGGAAGAGTTGACGGTTTAACCCGTTTGTTTTCAGTTTGACGGGTGATGGGCTTCGCACTCGGCGGAAAGGCGCGCGCCATGCCGTGCAATCATCAGTTCTTCATAAGTCGGAAGAATCCAGATGGAAACAGGGCTGCTATCCGTACTGATTTTCAATTCACCCTGCTGATTGGCGCGTTCATCAAGTTCCATGCCAAGCCAGCCAAGCTGTTCACATACGGCAGCCCTGATTTCCGGCGAACGTTCGCCAATTCCGGCCGTAAAAACGAATGAATCGAGGCCTCCACAGGCGGCAGCCAGCGAGCCGGTTTCCCGTACCACCCTATAGACAAACAGTTCGAGCGCCGTTTTTGCTGATGGGGCATCGCTTTTCATCAGGTCGCGTACGTCGTTGCTGATGCCCGAAACGCCCAATAATCCCGATTCCTGATAAAGCAGCGTTTCCAGTTCCTTTGCATTCATCCCTTCATGCTGGAGAAGATACAGGATGACTCCGGGATCAAGCTGGCCGCATCGGGTGCCCATGACGAGACCGTCGAGAGCCGAAAATCCCATTGTGCTGGCGACACTTTTCCCCCTGATCATGGCACACATGCTCGCTCCGCTTCCCAGATGCGCGATGATCGTGCGGCCCATGGCGGCATGCATGTCGATATGTTTCAATTCCATGCTCACGTATTCGAAAGAAAGGCCATGGAAACCGAAACGCAACAGGCCCTTGTCGGTCAGCGATTGCGGCAAACCGTAGAGCTTGGCGATATAGGGGTTGGTTTTATGGAATGAGGTGTCGAAACAGACGATCTGGCACAGGCCGGGATAACGGGCTACGAGTGTATCAATGACCGTCAGGATACGCGGCTGGTGAAGGGGCGCCAGCGGGATAAGCTTGCGCAGGTTTTCCAGGACGTGCGGGGTGATCAGTATCGGTTCGTCATAAAGTGTGCCACCGTGCAGCATCCGATGGCCGACGGCGCTCAAATGGTTGGGAGCCAGAAACCTTTCAATCCATTCGATCAGGAATGCCAGCAGGTCGTCAAGGGAAGTCGCCTTGTCCCAGTGATGTTCGTCGATCTGGTATTTATCGTCGTCATAGGCAATGAAAAACGGCTTGTCGCTTCCGATCCCTTCGATTCCGCCGTCCGTACGGCGTTCCAGACGTTTATCGGCCGTTTCCGCGAACAGGGAGTATTTCAGGCTGGATGAACCGGCATTAATCACGGCGAAAAAACGTTGATTCGCAGCTGTGTTCGATTCACTCATCCGGGTTCTCCTGTGTGCGCTTTTTTCTATTCTAAATGAAACAGGCCTTTTTCTGGCATTGAAATGTCCGCTTGCTACAATTGTCAGTCCCGATTGATAAAACGGATACATGCCGGAAAGCGGTTTTGTAAAGCCATACTTTATTGCCCTTTCATAGATGGTTTTTTGTCGGGAAACAGAGATGTCTTATTAAAACCGGAAAGGGAAAGGCAAAATGTCTTTTGCAAGTCTTTGGGTGAAATGGGATAAAATCGCACAACTGATGGCAGTTATCGCCTGAAAAAGAGTGATATGACCACAATATGAATCCAACTGAGCCAATGAAAAAAGATATCGTCGAGTTCGAAAAGCCTGCCGTTCCCCTGGCGACACCCGGCTATCTTCACAAAATTTACTGGTGGGCATATGAACATCCTGTGGCTGTCCGGTTCTGGGATCATGCATTTCTTATCAACCTGATCCTCCTCGGGAATTACGACCGGCTGGTCGATGCCGTTCTGGAAGAATTCCCATCGCCGATGATTGGTTCGACGCTGCAGATTTCATGCGCATACGGGAAACTGACCCCTCGTTTGCAGAACCATCTGGCAGAAGAGGGGACATTGGACGTGATTGATGTATTGAATGTCCAGCTGGAAAACGTTCGGCAGAAATTACGTCAGCCTGACGAACGGATTCGCCTGATCCAGTGCGATGCAACCGATCTGCATTGTCCGGATGATTCTTATGACAGGGCACTGATATTCTTCCTGCCTCATGAGTTGCCTGAAGACAAAAGGCGCGAGGCACTTGCCGAAGCTTTCAGGGTCGTCAAATCCGGAGGCCAGATCGTCCTGGTCGAATTTCATGATCCCAAATGGTGGCATCCGCTGAAGTTGTACCAGCGTCTGGTGTTTCTGCTGTTCGAACCGTTTGCGATGGATATGTGGCGTCACGAACTCACGGATTATTTCCCCGCTGGCGTCGGTTATTCCGTGTCGAACCGGAAATCGTATTTCGGAGGCCTTTACCAGAAGCTGGTCATTACCAAGAAATGATGGGTTTCCGGCCAAAGGTCGCTTTGAAATGAAGCATTTACGACACCTTGTCGTAAATAAGCTATTGCGCTGGAACGAATTCGGATATAATCTCAGGTTTTCCGTTCGAACTTTTTTTTGGAAGACTTATGGTCGTTATTCGTTTAGCTCGTGGTGGCGCAAAAAAACGCCCTTTTTATCAAATCGTTGCAACCGATTCCCGCAATCGTCGTGATGGACGTTTCATCGAACGCCTCGGCACGTACAATCCTTTTGCCGCTGAAAGCGAAAAAGGCATCAACATTGCAACTGACCGTCTGGCATACTGGCAAGGCGTTGGCGCAAAACTGTCCCCGACGGTTGCACGTCTCGTTGCAGAAGCCAAATAATCGGCAGTTTTAAATTTGGCAAACAAGGCCGGTCAAATCGACATTCCGTCCGACCTGATTGAGGTTGGGCATATCAGCGGTGCTTATGGCATTCGCGGATGGGCACGGATTGTGCCCTATTCCGCAGATGCCGAAGCAATGTTGAAGGTGAAAGACTGGTGGCTGGATTTGCCTGCAATGCATAACGTCAAGGTTGTGCAGGCCAGAAGACAGGGTGATGAAATTGTTGCCCTTTTTTCAGGAATAGACAACCGCGAGGCTGCTGAAGCCTTGCGGGGATCTGTCATTTGTATTTCGCGCAGTCGTTTCCCGAATCTGTCGGAAGGCGAGTATTACTGGGTGGACCTGATCGGGCTTCCCGTTTTCAATTTGCGCGGTGACGCTCTTGGTACGGTAAAGGGCCTGATAGACAATGGCGTTCATCCCATTTTGCAGGTGGCCGTTGAAAATTCCGGAAACAAGGTCAGGGAATTGCTCATTCCTTTTGTCGATCAGTTTATTGACGACGTTGACCAGGAAGGCCGAAAAATAACGGTTGACTGGGAACTGGACTATTGATTTGCTGTCAGGTTTTATGAAGAGTCATTT
>JAEYIG010000028.1 GCA_023409175.1 Pseudomonadota bacterium | reverse complement strand
GTGCCTTCGTCAAACAGGACAAGAGCCGTGAAGTGCCTGTCCATCTGCGCAATGCGCCCACCAAATTGATGAAAGAACTCGGTTACGGCCATGAATACCGTTATGCCCATGACGAGCCGAATGCCTACGCCGCCGGTGAGACCTATCTTCCGGATGGCATGAAAGAACCGGGCTGGTACCAACCTGTCCCGAGAGGGCTGGAAATCAAGATCGGTGACAAGCTCGACTTGCTGAAGAAATGGGATGAGGATGCCAAAAAATGACCGTCAAAAAACAGTCGTCTTACACTGACTGATATCCATCCATCTTCCACAGCAACTTCGCCTTCACATCCGGCCATTCGGAATCGACAATGCTGTAAAGAACCGAATTGCGCTTCCGTCCGTCTGTCATGATCCGCTCGTGACGGATGATCCCTTCCTTTCTGGCTCCGATACGCAATATGGCGGCCTGAGACTTTTCGTTCAGTTCGTCGGTCATGAACTGGACACGGACGCATTTCATCTTTTCAAAAGCATGCGTCAAAAGCAGGTATTTCGCTTCGGTATTGATGCCCGTGCGCTGGGCACTTTGCCCGAGCCAGGTCTGTCCGATTTCCAGTTTCCGGTAAACATTGTCGATTTTCCAGTAACGGGTCGTTCCGACGACTGTCCCAGAATCACGGCGCACGATCACGAAGGGCATCATGGAACCGGTCTCACGCCCCCTGAGTGCGTTTTCAATGTATGAATCAATGCTGTGGACATCCGGCACGAATGTCCATTTGTTATCCCACAAACGGCCGTCGGCTGCTGCGTCCAGTAACTGTGCGGCATGAGCGCGCTGAAGCGGACGGAGTTCGACATGGCTTGAAATCAGTGTCGGCTGGATGTCTTTAAGATCGTTCTGGTTCATGGTTGCACCGGCTGGACGGTTTAAAAACTCGATATTCAGCAGGATATTGCCTACAGGAGTGGTAGAAGTCCAGCAGATTTCACGGAAAAATGAGAACAAAAAAACAATAAAAAATGTTTCCTTGCAGAATTAATCCTGAATCAGGATATACAATGTCGTTTAATTAAATAGTTAACGTTTCGTTTAAAACGACAGGATTCATTTTGAGAAAACACTCGCTCCTGAAAACCAACATTCTGGTCTGCACGATCATCCTGATCGGTTTTTTCATTACCGCTGTCGTCAGTTACCGGTCGAATATCGGCGTTTTTGAAAAAGACGTCGAACATGTCTCGACGCTTGCTTCTGAAGGCATCAATTCCCAAATCGAATCTATTTTCTCGCGTCCGGTCAGTGTTTCACTGACGATGGCCAACGACCACCTCCTGAAAAGCTTTCTGACCGAAGAAATGAAACGTCCCAGCGACAAGGCTTACATTGCCAAAATGCAGGCCTATCTGGATGCCTACCGAAAAAAATACAATTACGATTCCGTTTTTCTCGTCTCGACCAAGACACGGCATTACTACCATTTCAGCGGACTCAACCGGACGCTTTATGAAGGCCATCCTGAAAATGTCTGGTATTACAGTTTCCTCAAGAATAATGAAGAGTACGCCCTGAACATTGACAACGATGAAGCGACAGACAACAGCATTACCGTATTCGTCAATTGCAAAATCAGGGATGACAGCGGTTTTATTGTGGGTGTTGTCGGTGTCGGTTTCAAAGTCGATTCCCTGCAAAAGCTGTTGCAGAATTATGACCGGCAGTTCAATGTCGAGGCGACGTTAATCAACGAAAAAGGGATCATCGAAGTCTCGTCTGTCAAAAACGGACATGAACCCGTCAGTTTTTTCACTGGAAGCCCCCTTTCCAGCTTCCGGCAGCGCATTCTGGAAACAACGGACAAACCCGAAACTTTCTGGTATTCGAACGGTGACCGTGACGGGTTCGTTGTCACCCAATACATTCCTGAACTGAAGTGGCATCTTGTCATTGAAAACGATGTTTCGCTTATCCGTGACAAATTCCGCGAGCAAATCGCATGGGGTTTCTTCATCATCCTGGGTGTCATCGCCCTCGTTCTGTTTGCCATCACCAGCCTGATCAAGAAATACAATGCCCAGATCGTCAGGCTGACCGTCTCGCAGGAAACGGAATATCACCGCCTGCTTCACAATGCGACGGAAGAACTGTACGAAAACATCTATGAAATGGACATCACCCGTAACCGTGCGGGCGGGGAAACGACCCGTCGTTATTTCGAAAGCCTTGGCATTAGTGCAGACGGATCATACGATGAAGCGCTCGTCGCTTTTGCCAATTCGCGCATCAAGGAAGAGTACATTCAGGGTTATCTGGACACTTTCGGTTCAGAACATGTGCTTGGGGCCTATGAAAAGGGTATCCATAACCTGAGCTACGACTTCCTGTGCGCTGAGGACAAAACCAGTTACCACTGGATGCGCATCAATGCCCAGATATTCTTCTGGCATTCGGACCAATCCGTGCGCATGATCACTTATCGTAAAAATATCGATGCCGAGAAAAGGCGTGAACTGGGGTTGCTGGAAGAAACCTTGAGGGATTCAATGACTGGCCTTTACAACAAACGCGCAACGGAAAAACTGATTGCAGAAGACCTCGCAAAGGACAATGAATCCGATAAGAAGCACGCCTATCTCATTATCGACATCGACCGTTTCAAGAATATTAACGACAATTTCGGCCATGCTTTCGGTGACGAGATCATCTCTGAATTTTCTGCCGAACTTAAATCACAGTTCCGCAACGATGATATTGTCGGCAGGATCGGCGGCGACGAATTTGCCGTTTTCCTTAAAAATTACGACCAGCTCGACA
>JAEYIG010000100.1 GCA_023409175.1 Pseudomonadota bacterium | reverse complement strand
AAAATATGGGTATCAGTATCCGGGAAGTATTTGTTTCGGCGATACGCGAAAAACCGGAAATCACCCCAAGCGGAGATGGACGCCTTATTATCAGCAAACCTTGATGACTCCACATCATTGACCTGAGCGAAATACCTGTTTCCTGAACAAGAAGCAAATGGAAACAGGGAGAATCATGTTTGGGGATGTTTGACTCAACATTGCCATCATCAGGAAAGGAGACAAGCAGTTTGCACCGGATATGACAACGCCGCTAAAGATTGCTCTTCCAGCGGCGTATCTAAACATGGTTGCGGGGGCAGGATTTGAACCTACGACCTTCGGGTTATGAGCCCGACGAGCTGCCAGACTGCTCCACCCCGCGTCTGTAAGCATAGAATTATAAAGGAAACTTGTTTCCATTACAAGGGCGAATAAGCGTATGCAAGGCCATTTTCCTGTTTTATTCGTTTTTTTCGTTCTTTTTATCCCTTCCAGTGGCATTACCGTGTCTGTCTTTTGAAGTTTTATAAAAGAGGGTAAGATGGCTTTCGTTTTGTCAAAGCAGTATCAATTAGCAGAATACCTGCTTTATACTTTGGCATTCGATTCTTTTTAAGACTTTTACAGACCGGCAAGCGTTCCGATTCATGAAATTCTGTTCACAATGCGGCCACCCCGTCATTATCGACATTCCTCCACTGGACAATATGCCGAGGCATGTTTGTCCCAACTGCAAGACGATTCATTACGAAAATCCGAAGATCGTCGTTTGCAGTATTCCTGCATGGGAATCGAAGTCGAATGAAACCTCTATTCTGTTGTGTCGCCGTGCCATAGCACCGCGTCACGGGTTCTGGACGCTGCCCGGCGGCTTTATGGAAAATGACGAAACGACGGAACAGGCTGCCGTTCGTGAGACACAAGAAGAAGCGGGAGCGAATGTCAAAATTTCGAAGCTGTTTTCACTGATGAACCTCCCTGTTTATCATCAGGTACATCTGTTTTATCTCGGCCAGCTTGAAAACACGGAATTCTCGCCGGGAGAAGAAACCCTTGAAACCCGTCTTTTCCGTGAAAGTGAAATTCCCTGGGATAATCTGGCTTTTTCGACGATAAAATATGCGTTGAAATTTTATCTGGAAGATCGCAAGAAAATTCTGACTGGCGGCAATTTCGGTTTCCATACGCTTGATTTGCCGAAATAATGGATTTGGCTGTTTGATTGTTTATAACGAACTGGAGATTGTAATTTATGGCGACGTATCCCATTTTCTTAAGCTACAGCTGGGCTGAACAGGATGGCACGGAAAGAATAACGAGTCTGATGGAAAATTACCGTCTGGCCACAGAGGATTTCGCTTATGAATATTACAGCGTGTCAAAAGACGATCCCGTTCAGTTCCTTCCATCCAACAAGGCTCTCGCCGCCGCCATTGAAACCCAGATGAAAGAGGCATCATGCCTGGTCATTCTGGCAGGTGTTTTCGAAGAATACAGGCGATGGCTCAATCTGGAACTGGAGACGGCCAAAAAACTGAAAATTCCTGTCATTCTGGTTGAGGCCGTAGACCCGAAACATACGAATTTCAAGGAAAAAAGGGCTGCCGTCGCAACAGTAAAATGGGACGTCAAGGAACTCGGTGACGCTATCGTCAAACACGCAAAAATGAAAAAATAATCGGCATCGCCATTCAGACCCGCCCAACAATACATTGAACCAAGTCTCACCGATTCAATTTACAAGTGACGACAATCCATGATTCCCTGGCTCAAACAGGACGATCCCTTTCCAGACGTCTTAAATGCACTGGATGCAACAACCGGTTTCCCCGGCCTGTTGGCAGCCGGTGCAGACTTGTCACCGGAACGTCTGATTGAAGCCTATCGTCACGGCATTTTCCCCTGGTTTTCGGAAGGGCAACCGATTTTATGGTGGAGTACCGATCCCCGTATGGTCCTGCCGACAGATGCATTCCTCGTGTCCCGCAGCCTGAAAAAGAAGCTGAAACAGATCCATAAAAGCATTCATTCGGATGGCCGGTGGAAACTGACATTCGACTCGGCATTCGAGCGGGTCATTCTGGAATGTGCCGGGCCAAGACGGCATGCCGACGGTACATGGATCACCGAAGAAATTATCCGGAGTTACATTACGCTCCACAAGATGGGAATTGCCCATTCGTCCGAGTTATGGCTTGACAATCAGCTCGTCGGAGGAGCCTATGGCATTTGTCTGGGCAAAATGTTTTTTGGCGAATCGATGTTCTCCCGTGTCAGCGACGCATCCAAGATCGCCCTGGCCCATCTGGTTTTCTTTCTCCGGCAAAACGGTGTCGAACTGATCGATTGCCAACAGGAAACGTCCCATCTGGCGTCCCTTGGCGCTTATCCGGTTTCGCGGGAGACATTCAACGAACACCTTGGTCGCGTGATCAATCTGCCGACGATCGCCTCATGGAATACAAGTAACAACTGCCCACTCTGCCAGGTCTTTGAACAAACCCGGGAAGTATAAAAGGGTTTCTTACGATACAATATTCATATACTTAAACACACACTAATGGATTGCCGTACCGGGCAACCGGGTTAACTGACGACAAAGTGAGATCATGATCCCTAATTTTATGTATGCCGCAATCCGGCCATTCCTGTTTTCTCTCGATCCGGAAAACGCCCATCATTTTACGATCTCGTCCATGAAGATGGCTTCTTCAATGGGCCTGACAGCCATGGCGCCATCCGTCTCCCCATCCCCCCGCGAAGTCATGGGGCTGACCTTTCCGAATCCTGTCGGGCTGGCTGCCGGACTGGACAAGAACGGGGACTGCATCGACGGCATGGCCTCTCTCGGCTTCGGGTTTCTGGAACTGGGAACGGTGACACCCAAGCCACAGCCCGGCAATCCCAAGCCACGCATGTTCCGTATCCCGAAAGCGGAAGGCCTGATCAACCGGATGGGTTTCAATAATGAAGGCGTAGACGTTCTGGTTGAAAACGTCAAAAAATCGCGCTTTCATCAGGAGAAAAAAGGCATTTTAGGCCTGAATATCGGCAAGAATGCCATCACACCAATTGAAAATGCCGTGGACGACTACCTGATCTGTCTGGAAAAGGTCTATCCGGTTGCCGACTACATTGCCATCAATATTTCCTCGCCGAATACAAAAAACCTGAGACAGCTGCAAGGTGAATCCGAACTGGACAACCTGCTTTCCCAACTGAAAGCAGCCCAGAGCCGCCTGTCCGACCAGTATGCCCGCTATGTTCCTCTTGCCTTGAAAATTGCGCCCGATATGGACGACAATCAGGTCAAAAACATTGCCGATGCGCTGGTCCGCCACAAAATCGATGGCGTGATCGCCACCAATACAACGATCACACGTGATGCCGTGAAAGACTTTCCGCATGCGCAGGAAGCCGGTGGCCTTTCCGGGGCCCCTGTCAGAGACCCTTCCACTCACGTGATCCGTATGCTGAAACAGGAACTCGGTGACGCTCTTCCGATTATCGGCGTAGGCGGCATCCTTTCTGGTGAAGATGCCAAAGAGAAAATGGCCGCCGGCGCCTCACTGGTCCAGATATTGACCGGGATGATTTATTCCGGTCCGGGACTGGTACGTGAATGTGTTCAGGCCTTGAGAAGAGATTAACCATCAGCGAAAAGTCCTTGACGAGGTAGTTATGAAGAAGATCCCTCTGGGTACCAGCAAGATGTTCGTTTCCAAGATTGGCCTTGGAACGATGACTTTCGGCGACCAGAATAACGAGGAAGAAGCTTTTCGCCTCCTCGACTATGCCGTCGAACGGGATATCAATTTCATTGATACGGCAGAGATGTACCCTGTCGTTCCGCAGGAAAAAACACAGGGGCTTTCCGAAAGCATTATCGGCAACTGGATACATAGCCGGGGCAACCGCGACAAAATCGTGCTTGCAACGAAAATTGCCGGCCCTGCCCGTTCGATGCCATGGATTCGCGATGGCAAAAACGACCTGGATGAAAAGAATATCCGTCTGGCGGTCGAAAGCAGCCTGAAACGCCTGAAAACCGATTATATCGATCTGTACCAGCTTCACTGGCCAAGCAGGAACGTCCCTTTCTTCGGAAAAAACGTTTTCAATCCGAAAGATGACCGCCCATGTGTTCCGATTGAAGAAACGCTTGTTGCCCTCGACAAACTGATCGGCGAAGGCAAAATCCGTCATATCGGCATTTCGAATGAATCGGCATGGGGCCTGATGGAATATATCAAGCTGTCTGAAATGCGTGGACTTCCACGTATCGTGTCGATACAGAATGCCTACAACCTGACTGACCGGCATTTTGAGATCGGCATGGATGAAGTCTGCTTCCGTGAGAATGTCGGCCTGATCGCCTACAGTCCGCTGGCATTCGGACAGTTGTCCGGCAAATATATCGACAACCCGAAAACACGTGGCCGCATGACGCTGTTCACTTCCGACTGGATGCTGCATTACCGGCGTCCTGCGGTACTTGATGCAACTCGCCGTTACGTCGAACTGGCGAGGGACAATGGCATGACACCGGCGCAACTGGCATTGGCCTGGTGTTATTCCCGCTGGTTCATTGATGCCACCATTATCGGTGCGACGCAAATGTCCCATCTGCAGGAAAACATCAATGCATTGGATATTTCATTGAATGACGAGATTGTCGATCATATCAATGAGATTCATGCATCAATCACCAATCCGGCGCTTTGACATCAAAAAACGGAGGCGATCCGGAAATGCTCCCGTTTTCCTTTTCGCAAGAAACCGCTAGAGCCCTTCTTCCTGAAGGACCTCTTTCACGCATGGACGTGAAGCGATTTTCTGACGGTATTTTTCAAGTGCTTTCCACTGTTTGATATCCAGACCTGCTGCCTCAATCCAGCATGAGACCGTAAACAGATAAGCATCCGCTACTGTAAATTCCTCTCCCAGCCAATATGGCTTCTGGCTCAGTACCCGATCGACATAATCGAATTCGACAGTCAGTTTGTTTTTCGCTGCCCCGATTGCCCCTTCATAAGCCGGATTGAAAATGGGGATGAAGCTTTTGTGCAATTCCGTAGCGATGTAATTCAACGCTTCCATCAACCGGTATCTTTCCATCGTCCCTGGTTTGGGAGCGAGCTTTTTTTCCGGGACCAGATCGGCAAGATACTGGAGGATGGCCGCTCCTTCAGTCAATACCTCGCCGTTATCCAGCATGAGGGCCGGAACGGAACCCTTTGTATTGACGATGTAATAATCCTCTCCGGATGCAGTTTCCTTGGTGGCCAGATCCACCTGTTCCATCGTGAAAGGAAGTCCCGTTTCACGCAAGACGATATGGGGAGAGAGCGAACATGCTCCGGGTGCATAGTACAGTTTCATGGTTCCAACCTTTCTAACGGATCGACATTCCCTAACCATAATATGGTTGCGTCCGTTTCTCAAGTTTCCTGAACATGGCGTTTGATATTTTTGTTCTTTAACGTCACTTACCCGCCATTTCATCATTTCTTTTCAAAAATCATTGCAGAAAAGGCAAGAGTATTAAAAAATCAACCATTATGCGTATCGACATTTTTCCATATGAAGGAGCCGTTGTATGAAACGAATGACCATTTTACTGGCTGCAATCGTATCGGGAGCCATCTTTCTCTCCGGGTGCCAGAGCACGACTGCCGGAGGCGCAACCAACTCTTCCCGAAGCCAGTTACTGCTGATTTCTTCAGCCGATGTCAATCAGGGCGCGGCAACAGCCTACAAAAAGGAATTGACCAAGGCCCGCGCTTCAAATGCCCTGAATACGAACGCGAACTATACCAAACGGGTCCAAAACGTTTCCAAACGTCTTATTGCGCAGGTTGGCGTATTCCGCCCTGATGCATTGAAATGGAATTGGGAAGTCAACGTGCTGAACAGCAACGAAGTGAATGCTTACTGCATGCCGGGTGGCAAAATCGCGGTATATACCGGCATCATCAGCAAACTGAACCTGACAGATGATGAACTGGCTGCCGTGATCGGCCATGAAATCGCCCATGCCCTTCGCGAACACAGCCGTGAACAGATTTCGCAACAGATCGCGACTGAACAGGCGATATCCCTGGTAGGGGCATTGGCCGGTCTGGGCTCCACTTCCCAATCGCTGGCAGGTCAGGCAAGCCAACTGGTCATAGGGCTTCCGTTTTCCAGAAAAATGGAAACCGAAGCGGACGTCATGGGCATGGAACTGATGGCAAGAGCCGGCTATAACCCGGAAGCGGCCGTCAATGTCTGGAAGAAAATGGCAAAACTGGGTGGTGGCGCTTCACCCGAGTTTCTTTCCACTCACCCTTCGGATTCGTCCCGCATTGCCAATCTGCAGGCACAACTGCCCAAAGTGATGCCGCTCTATCTGGCCAGCAAGACAAAGGGCAAGACAGCTAGTGCGACACGTAAAAAAAGATAAGCTGATTTAGAAAACAGGCATAAAAAATCCCGCATTGAAGCGGGATTTTTTATTTCGTCATTTATGACGTTTTACTTCCTGTTTATTTTTTCTTGCCCCATGAATCCCTCAAGGTTACAGAACGGTTGAACACAGGCTTGCCAGGTTGTGAATCCTTCAGGTCTGCAACAAAGTAACCATGGCGTTCAAACTGGTAGATATCCCCGGGTTGGGCGGCCGCCAGTCCGGGCTCGAGATATGCCTTGACGACTTCCTTGGAATCCGGGTTGAGGGATTGCCTGAAGTCCCGGTTATTGGCATCCGGTGAAGCATCCATGAAAAGGCGGTCGTATATCCGGACTTCGGCTTCAACCGCATGCGCGCAACTGACCCAGTGGATATTCCCCTTTACCTTGTAGGTAGCACTGCCTTCCGTACCGCTCTTGCTGTCCGGGAAATAATTGCAGTGAACGGCCGTGACGTTACCTGCGGCATCCTGATCGTAACCGGTACATTCAACCACATAGCCATAACGCAGGCGCACGCGATTGCCGGGGAACAGGCGGAAATATCCCTTTTCTGGATCAATCATGAAATCTTCACGTTCAATCCACAGTTCCTTTGTAATCGGGAAACGACGCAAACCCCGTTCAGGATAATGGGGGTGGACGGGAGAAGTGCATTCTTCCTGCAGGTTGTCCGGGAAATTGTCGATGACCAGTTTCAGAGGATGCAACACGGCTGCCGCCCTTGGGGCTTTCGGGTCAAGATCGTCCCGAAGGCTGCCTTCGAGCGTACTCATGTCGATCCATCCATCCGCCTTTGCAACGCCGATGCGTTCGCAGAAGAGCTGGATCGATTCAGGCGTATAACCGCGACGCCGGATACCGACGATAGTCGGCATGCGTGGGTCATCCCACCCGTCGACGATTTTTTCCTCGACGAGCTGCAACAGTTTGCGCTTGCTCGTAATGGTGTAAGTCAGGTTCAGTCTGGCAAATTCATACTGATGCGGTACAGGCTTGCTCAAAAATCCGCCGATGACACGACCGTCAGGCAAGGTCGTCTTTTCCGTCAACCGTTCCAGAATCCAGTCGTAAAACGGTCTGTGGTCCTGGAATTCCAGTGTGCAAATCGAATGGGTGATGTTTTCCAGCGCATCGGAAATCGGATGAGTGAAATCATACATCGGATAAATGTTCCATTTATCACCGGTACGGTGATGATGGGCATGACGGATACGGTAAATGACCGGGTCACGCATGTTCATGTTCGGCGACGCCATATCGATTTTGGCACGCAGGACATGGGAACCGTCAGGGAATTCCCCGGCCTTCATCCGTTTGAACAAGTCGAGTGATTCGGCCGCCGGACGGTCACGATATGGCGAATTTTTTCCGGGCTCGGAAAAACTGCCGCGATTTTTGGCGATTTCTTCCGGAGTCTGGTCATCGACATAGGCATGACCTGCCTCGATCAGGTATTCCGCCATCATGTAAAGCGTATCGAAATAATCGCTGGCGTAATGAAGATAGGAAGTGCCATCCTGCTCCCATGAAAAACCGAGCCACTTCACGCTATCCTTGATCGTATCGACAAATTCCTGGTCTTCCTTGGTCGGATTGGTATCGTCAAAACGAAGATGGCAACGACCGGCATAGTCCCTGGCCAGACCGAAATTCAGGCAAATGGATTTGGCATGCCCGATATGGAGGTAACCGTTCGGTTCGGGAGGAAAACGGGTAATGACTTTAGGCATTCCCGGACGTTCATACGTGCCCTTTTCATTATCGGACTCGATAATGGCACGCAGAAAATTGGATGTTGGCGTGGAATTGCTGTTTTTGTTATCGGCGTTCATGACTTGAATATAAAAAACGGGTAAGCTACATTTTACCGCGACAATGCATAATGTATAGCATTGTGCTATACATCCATTGGTCTTATCGGCATCAACGGCATTAACTTTGTATCACCTGACTTTTCAAACAACTCATTATCAGGCGAGATCATGATCAAAATTGTAATTGCAGACGACCATACCTTAATGCGCGAAGGACTGAAACGGATTTTTGAAGGCAATGAAGAAATTATGGTTGCCGGTGAAGCCGTCGATGGCTTTTCCGTCATCAATCAGGTCAGGAAAGGCGGATTCGATTTACTGCTACTTGATCTTTCGATGCCCGGCAGAAGTGGCATCGACCTGATCCGCCAGATACGTACGGAAGCACCCAAACTCCCCATTCTGGTTCTGACGATGTATGAAGAGGAACAATACGCCGTCCGTTGCATGCGTGCAGGCGCACAAGGTTATTTGACCAAGGAAAGTGCCGGTGACCAGCTCGTCAACGCCATCAAAAAAGTCGCCTCCGGACGCCCATACATCAGCATGGAAGTCGCCGAACAACTTGCACTTGGCATCATGACTCCCGAAAAGGAAATGGCACATACGCAGCTTTCAGACCGGGAATTCGAGGTTTTCAATCTGCTCGCCAGCGGCAAATCCATTACGGATATCGGAACGCAGTTGCATTTAAGCGTGAAGACAGTAAGCACTCACAAATCGAGAATTCTTGCCAAAATGGGGATGCACTCTCTGGCCGATATCGTTCAATATGCCGTCACCCACAATCTGCTCGCCCCCTTTGAAGGCTGATTTCTTCTCAGGTCAGCTGGTTTTTTTCTTGCTGCCGATCTTGCTTTCCTTGCCGGACAGCAGGTTGCCGATATTTTTCCAGTGACGGCTGATAAGAAAAGCGCTCATGACGACAATCGCCAGAAAATACAGGTTGAAACCGAAAAGCAAACCATAATAGATGGGGGCGAGGACGGCGGAAATAAGGGCGGACAAAGATGAATAACGTGTCAAAACCGCAACACACAGCCATGTCACAAGAACCAGCAAACCGAGCCATGGACTGATTCCAAGCAGTACGCCCAATGCCGTTGCGACCCCTTTCCCTCCCTTGAACCGGGCAAAAAGAGGAAAGAGATGCCCGATGAAAACGGCGATACAGACCAGTGCAATGCCGACCTCACTCACTTGAAAATCCGGCCCGAGATGAAACGCCAGCCAGACGGCAAGCCATCCTTTTGCAGCGTCACCTATTAACGTCAGAAGTGCGGCAAGTTTGTTTCCACTTCTCAATACGTTAGTTGCGCCAGGATTGCCAGACCCGTAGGTTCGCGGATCGGCCAGTCCGAATACTTTGCTGAAAACCAGCGCAAAAGAAACGGAACCAATGAGATAAGCTGCAATGACAAATAAGACCGTATTCATATTTTCAAATTGCCATACCTTGTGTCAAAACAAAATATGGTGTCGATGGCATTAGAAATGATGGTAGCGTTTGCTAAGATAGTAAAAACCAGAAAATTGTTGCCTATATCCGCATTGTAGAGGCGAAAGGAAAATTATGCAGCAGGAAATTCGACTTGCGACTTTCAACGTGCGCAACCTTGTCATCCCGGATGTCACCTATTACGATGATCTTGCGGCTTATACAGAGGATGAGTATGAAGCCAAAACGGAATGGATCGCAAAAAAGATCGACCAATCCAATGCAGACGTTATCGGTTTTCAGGAAATTTTTTCCAAAAAAGCGCTGGAACATGTCATTTCCAAAACCCGGCTTTACCGGGATGCCGAACTGATCTGTTTCGATCAGAACAGTCCAGGGACAACGTTAAGGCCACAGGTTGCTTTGCTGACGCGCCTGCCTCTGGCCGGTGCAGCACAATCCCACAAGACATTTCCAAAACAATTCGAAATTACGTTGCCTGTCACCGATACGGTCATCAACCAGTTTTCCCGCCCTGTCCTCGAAGCGCCCATACTGCTACCCAATGGCCAGATATTGAACATTCTCGTCGTTCACCTGAAATCGAAACGGCCAGACTTCCTTCACTTCGTCAATAAATCCGACCCGTATCAGTACGGTCTTGCCGCCTTGCGCTCACTCATGAGACGCTCTGCAGATGCGCTTGGCGT
>JAEYIG010000062.1 GCA_023409175.1 Pseudomonadota bacterium | reverse complement strand
CGCATCATGACTTCATGGTTGCCACGGCGGGAGCCGAAGGAATTGAAGTTGGACTTCGAAATGCCATGTTCCAGCAGCCATTGTCCGGCAGGGCTTTTTTCCTGGATCGAGCCGGCGGGGGAAATATGGTCGGTCGTGATCGAATCGCCGAAGAGGGCCAGCGCACGGGCACCGGAAATATTGGCGGAAGCGTTAGCCGGTTCCATGCTGAAGTCACTGAAGAAAGGCGGTTCGGCAATATAGGTCGATTGCGGCCAGTCATACACGTCACCGGTCGCAAAACCGGCGATTTTCTGCCAGAGTTCACCCGGAGCCGATTTGATGTCGCTATAGTTCTTGCAGAACGATGGCGCATCAAGGGCCAGAGGAACCAGTTCCGCGATTTCATGCGACGTCGGCCAGATATCGGACAGGTAAACGTCCTTGCCATCCTTGCCTTTGCCCAGCGGTTCAGTCGTCAGGTCACGTGTGACGTTTCCGGCAATCGCGTAAGCCACGACAAGTGGAGGCGATGCCAGGAAGTTCGCACGGATGTTCGGATGGATACGGGCTTCGAAGTTCCGGTTGCCGGACAGGACGGCGGCCGCAACGACATCGTTCCTGACGATGGCTTCGTTCATGGCAGGCGTCAGGTCGCCGGCATTGCCGATACAGGTAGTGCAACCGTAGGCAGCCACATTGAAACCGAGTTTTTCCAGATAAGGCAACAGACCTGCCTTTTCCAGATAGTTGGTCACGATTCTGGAACCCGGGGCCAGTGACGTCTTGATACGTGGGGAAACCTGCAGACCGGCTTCGACCGCTTTTTTCGCCAGCAGACCGGCAGCCAGCAGGACAGCCGGGTTGCTGGTATTGGTGCAGGACGTAATGGCCGCGATCAGGATATCGCCATTTTTCAGTTCGACATTGTCGGAATTGACATAAGACGCTTCCAGATCAGCCGGTTTCTTGTTGAAACCACCGTCCTTGACCGGAGCACTGAACAATTCGGTAAAGCGTTTTTTCAGGTTGCCCAGCTCGATACGGTCTTGCGGACGGCGAGGGCCTGCGACGGAAGCGGTTACGCTGCCGAGGTCGAGGTCGACGACACGGGTGTAATCGATCTGGCCTGCTTTCGGAATACCGAACAGTCCCTGTGCCTTGAAGTAGGATTCCAGGGCGGCGACTTCTTCATCGCTACGGCCGGTATTTTTGAAATAGCTGATCGTGGCTTCATCGACGGTGAAGAAGCCGATGGTTGCGCCGTATTCCGGAGCCATATTGGCAATCGTAGCCCGGTCGGTAGCAGACAGGGAAGCAGCGCCTTCGCCGAAGAATTCGACAAACTTGCCGACCACTTTTTCCTTGCGCAGGAGTTCGGTGATGGTCAGCACCAGATCGGTGGCAGTACAGCCTTCACGCAGCTTGCCGGTCAGGTTCATGCCGATGACATCCGGGGTCAGGAAATAAACCGGCTGCCCGAGCATTCCGGCTTCTGCTTCAATGCCGCCAACACCCCAGCCGACAACGCCTACACCATTGATCATGGTCGTATGCGAATCGGTACCGACCAGTGTGTCCGGATAATAAACGTCACCCGATTCAGCGACACTGCGTTTGTGGACACCGCGTGCCAGATATTCCATGTTGACCTGATGGACGATACCGAAGCCCGGGGGGACGACTCCGAACGTGTCGAAAGCCTGCATGCCCCATTTCATGAACTGGTAACGTTCGCGGTTGCGGTCGAATTCCAGTTTCATATTCAGATCCAGGGCATTGTCCTGACGGAAATAATCAATCTGGACGGAATGGTCGACGACCAGATCGACAGGAACCAGTGGTTCGATCTTTTTCGGATTTTTGCCTGTCTGAACGGCAACGTTTCTCATGGCGGCCAGATCGACCAGCAAGGGAATACCGGTAAAGTCCTGCAAAATGACGCGGGCAACGACGAAAGGGATTTCGTTTGTACGTTCTTCGTTCGGCTTCCAGTTTGCAAGCTGGCGAACATGTTCTTCCGTGATTTTCTTGCAGTCGCAATTGCGCAGCACGGATTCAAGGACGATGCGGATGGAAACAGGCAAACGGGACAGGTCGAGCCCGAGTTCTTTTCCAAGTTCGGGAATGGAGAAAAAGTGTCCCTTCTTATCGCTGGTGACAGGAAATTCTTTATAGGTGTTCTGTGTGAAACGTGACATGAAAACTCCAAAACGAATGGCCCTCTTCGGGCCATTCATCAGTCAGACTGAAACAAAAACAATTCAAAGCCTAGTTCGGATTGGCGGCCACCAAAGCTTTTCTTTGTTCAGGATTACGGCATTCATTAGCCAGCTGGCTTCCTTTTTTACTATCCAAGAGCATGCTTTTTGCCGGGATGTTTACCCAGACCAGACCGGTGCTTTTATCTTCATAGCGCTCAGCCCCGGTTGTTGTTGCCGTGCGCAGCATCCGGTGCATCTTGTTTCGCCATTGAAGATTGACGTAGCTTGGATCGTCGGATTTCTTGTAAACGGTTAATTTATTGCCGAGTTCACAATTATATTGTGAACCGCTCATTCCCGCTACATTAACGACAGCTTCTTCTTTTTGTGCTGCCTGGGTTTTTTTAGCTGTTTTTTTCTTGACGGGTTTTTTGGCTTTTTGGGACTTGGTGACAGGTTTGGCCTGTGCCGTTCCATAAGTAAATGGAAGGGCAAATCCTGCGACAACGAAAATAGCGGCCAGAAGTTTATGCATGTTAAGCCTCATTCGAAAGAAGAAAATGTGCTGTTGGCACAGTTATATGATAATAGTCCTGTGGATAAATCTGCAAGCGTTGATACAACTTTTCTT
>JAEYIG010000109.1 GCA_023409175.1 Pseudomonadota bacterium | reverse complement strand
CGACATTAGCCGTCATATCCATCTTCCTTTCTTATTTGGTAACAGGCAAACCTTCTTCGACCCATTTAGTCATGCCGCCACGCAGGCTGTTAACCGGCTTGAACCCTGCCTTCTGAAGAATGTCGGCTGCTTTTGACGATTCCTTGCCCGACTCATCGACAACAATAATAGTCTGGTTCTTGAATTTATCAAGTTTGGGGATTCTTTCCTCCAGACCGGCCAAAGGAACATGAACGGCATTCAAAATATGTCCAGCCTGATACTGTTTTGCATCACGGATGTCTATAATGGTGGTTTTCCCCTTATTGATCATTTTTGTGGCTTCGGCATGGGAAATTTTTGCTCCCTTCCGAATATATGGCCACACCAGTGCACCGATACAATATAAAGCTACACAAATCCAAAAAATGTTGTCTTTAATAAAATTCACGAGATATACCTGCTAGAAGTCAACGATAATCAAACTGATACATTATAAAATAGAAAGACACGAGACATTCGAGATAACTTACATTCATTTCGATTATGCATAAAATAGTTTTCATGCGGCACGGGCAGTCCATCTGGAATTTTGAAAATCGGTTTACCGGCTGGACCGATGTGGACCTGACCGAAAGAGGCAAAAAAGAAGCCAGAGCCGCTGGCCGCGTCTTGCGGGAAGCAGGTTTCGAGTTTGATCTGGCTTACACTTCAGTATTGAAAAGAGCCATCAGAACACTGTGGATCGTGCTCGATGAAATGGATCTCATGTGGGTACCGGTTGTCTGCGACTGGCGTTTGAATGAACGTCATTACGGCGCGCTTCAGGGCCTGAACAAGGCCGAAACCGCCAAAAAATATGGGGAACACCAGGTTCACATGTTGCGCAGAAGCTACGAAGTGGCTGCTGAAGCGCTGCACCCGGGCGACCCGAGAACGTCGTATAACGATCCCGCTTACGCCAGTTTGAATCGTGAACAGATTCCCCTGACGGAAAGCCTGAAAGATACGGTTGCACGCGTCAAACCGCTCTGGATTGAGTCGATCGCGCCCGAAATCAGAAAAGGAAAACGCATTCTCGTCGCCGCTCATGGCAACAGCTTGCGTGCCCTGATCAAGGAACTGGATGGCATCAGCGACAAGGATATTGCCCTCTTGAATATTCCGACCGGGCAGCCGCTTGTTTATGAGCTGGATGACGATCTGAAACCGATACGCCACTATTTCCTGGGCGATCCGGCAAAAATTGCCGAGGCTTTGCAGGAAGTCGAAGCTCAGGGCAGCGCAAGCTGATTTGAGCCCGTCACTTTTTTGAGGCAAAATGAACCGATTAAATTTTGCCTCGCAAAATGCATGAAAAAAGCACTCTTTCTCCTCTTTCTGCTTGTCTATGCGACAGCCTCGTCGCTGACGGCGCACGCGAAACAATCTTCATCCGTCCAACAACAGAAAAAGGCGTCCAAAAAAACCACATCCAAACGCGGCAAATCAAAAGCCTCCTCCAAAAAAACGGGAGATCCTGCCAGACAGAAACAGGTTGCCGAAAGCGAGCAGAAAAAAGTCCATACCCGCTTGAACACCCTGAAAAAGGAAATCGGAAAAACGGAAGTCGCGAAAGGCAAGGCCAGTGAAGCACTGACCCAATCGCAGAAAGCCATTTCGACAACCGAACGTTCCCTGGCAGATCTTGGGCAGAAAAAAACGGCAACTGAAAACAAATTGACCCAGCTCTCTTCAGAACAGGCGCAGCTGACGGCAACCGTTGCAAAACAGCAGAAGCAGCTTGCTAAACTGATGCAGCAGCAATATGTCTCGGGTGGAGAAGACAGGATGAAATTGCTGTTTTCAGGTGACAATCCCAATCGCATCAGCCGTGAAATGCAGTACATGAATTATTATTCGACGGCTTATTCACAGTTGATCACTTCCCTGCGCCAGAACATCAAGGCAGTCGATGCAAAAAAATCTGAAACAAAGGAAACCCGGAAGGAACTGGAGAAAATCGTCAACAAGACCAGCGAGCAAAAACAGGTTCTTGAGAAGGAAAAAGCCCAGCATGCCGCACTGGTTGCACAGCTTTCCGACAAATTAAGCAATCAGAAAAAAGAGGCTGAACGTCTCGCGCAGGATGAAAAACGGCTGGGCGGACTGGTTGACCGCCTTTCGAGAAAGATAGAAGAACAGAGGAAAGCGGCTGAAAAACGGGCAGCCGAGCAGCGTCTGGCAGAACAACAGGCACAAAAACAGGCCAGACAGTCAAAACAGACCCGCCAGACGAAGAAAACACGTCCCGCAAAACAGGAGTCCAGAGCGGAAATAATCAGGGAAACTCCTTACAAGGCCGATACGGCCAGTGCATTCGGCAAGAAACGGGGCTCATTGAGAATGCCGGTTCAGGGAACCATTACGGCCAGATATGGCATGAAACGCGCCGACGGCCCCAGCTGGAAAGGCATTTTCATCAAAACTTCTGCAGGCGTCCCTGTTCATTCCGTGGCAGGAGGCAAGGTCATCTTCGCCGACACGCTGCGTGGCTTTGGCAAGTTGATTATTATCGATCATGGCGACCATTACATGACAATATATGGGAATGCTCAATCCCTGAACAAACGGGTAGGTGATACTGTCGGCAGCGGCGAGACCGTCGCTACCGCAGGCAACAGCGGTGAAAACGGGGAAACCGGGTTATACTTCGAACTACGACGTAGTGGACAGGCTTTAAATCCTTCGGACTGGATATCGACTAGGTGATACATGCGTAATAAATTTCGGAACATTCTGCTGGTAGCGCTCGGAGTGATCATCGGCGTTTTTGCGTCGGTTCAATTCTCTGCCATGGCCCAAAAGCAGACGGCACCATTGCCGCTTGATGAATTGAGGCAACTGGCCGACGTATTCGGATTGATCAAGTCCGATTATGTCGAGCCGGTCGAAGACAAGAAACTGCTGACCGATGCCATTTCAGGCATGGTGGCCGCCCTTGACCCCCATTCGGCCTATCTCGACAAGAAAGCCTTTCAGGAACTCAAGGAAGGCACTTTGGGCAAGTTCGGCGGCCTTGGAATCGAAGTCGGTACGGAAGACGGCTACGTCAAGGTCATTTCCCCTATTGAAGACACCCCCGCCTATCGCGCAGGTATCAAGCCGGGCGACCTCATCACCAAACTGGATGGCGTTTCCGTCAAGGACATGACCCTGGATGCGGCAGTCAAGAAAATGCGCGGCGACCCCAATACGAAAATCACTCTGACGATTGCCCGTAAAAATGTATCGAAACCGATTGTGATTACTCTTGTCCGCGAAGAAATCCAGGTCAAGAGCGTCAAATCGAAAATGATCGAGCCGGGATATGCATGGCTGCGTGTTTCCATGTTCCAGGAACCGACAGTTGAAGACCTGGTCAGCCATATCAACAAGCTTTACGCCCAGAACCCGAATATCAAAGGCGTCGTTCTTGACCTGAGAAACGATCCGGGTGGCATCCTTCCCGGGGCGATAGGCGTTTCATCCATTTTCCTGCCGCAGGATTCTGTCGTCGTTTCGACCAACGGGCAATTGCCGGAATCGAAAGCGACCTTTTACGCACGGCCGGAATATTATGCCGGAAGGACGCTGAACGATCCTCTGGCGTCGCTTCCTGCACAAATCAAGACTGTCCCGGTCGTTGTACTCGTTAATATCGGTTCGGCATCCGCTTCTGAAATCGTTGCAGGTGCACTGCAGGATCACAAACGTGCGACCATTATGGGAACGCAGACATTCGGCAAAGGCTCGGTACAAACGATTCGTCCGCTTTCCAAGGATACCGCCGTCAAACTGACGACTGCCCGTTATTACACGCCGAGTGGCCGTTCCATTCAGGCAAAAGGGATCGTTCCGGACCTGATGGTCGATGAAACGGCTGAAGGTGATGGCATCAACGGATTGAGGCTGCGTGAAGCCGACCTGTCGAAGCACCTTACCAATGGCTCGGATGAAGTCAAGAACGAAGACCGTCTCAATCAGGATGAAGAAATCAAGTTGCTGGAATCGGCCAAAAAATACAAGCCGATCGAATACGGTACGAAAAAAGACTTCCAGCTGATGCAGGCTTTGAATCACCTCAAAGGAAAACCGGTTCAGTTGTCCAAGGCCAAGCCTGAAGAAAAGAAACACGACGAAGACAAGAAAAAATAAGGCGGTAAGGGGTGAGAAACCATGAATGAAGAACAGGAAATACGCTATTCGCGTCATATATTGCTGAAAGACCTGGGTTATGAAGGTCAGGATAAAATTGCCAATTCACATGCGCTCGTCATCGGTGCAGGCGGACTGGGATCCCCTGCATCCATGTATCTGGCGTCAGGCGGTTTCGGAAAACTGACGCTGGTCGATAACGATCAGGTCGAACTGACCAACCTCCAGCGCCAGATTCTGCATACCACCGACCGTATCGGCCAGAACAAGGCCCTGTCCGGGAAACAGACGCTCACAGGCATCAATCCGACGATTGATATCGTCACCATCACTGATCGCATGGATGAAACGTCTTTGCCGGAGCTCGTCAAAACCGCTGACGTTGTACTGGATTGCACCGATAATTTCAAAACCCGGCTGATTATCAACCGTGCCTGCATGTCAGCTGGTGTTCCGTTGGTATCCGGTGCGGTCGTCCAGTTCGATGGACAGATTTCAGTTTACGATCCCCGAGTCAATGATTCCCCCTGCTATGCCTGTCTGTTTCCGGAAGAACAGCATTTCGAGGATTTGAAAGCCGCTCAGGTGGGTGTTTTCGCACCATTGGTCGGTATCATTGGTACCATGCAGGCGGCAGAAGCCCTGAAACTCGCAGCCGGTATTGGAAAATCTCTGGCAGGATCCTTACTCCTGCTTGATGCATTGTCTATGGAGTGGACACGGATCCAGATCGAACGTAATCCTGATTGCCCGGTCTGTTCTGGAAGATAAGCTTCATTCTGTCTTTCCCTCAAAAGAACTGCCACCTCAAAACTGTACAGTTAATTAAACGAGTCAAACGGCTTGGACCCTGTAAGAATACAGGGTCCAAGCCGTTTGTGCGTTGTACATTCGCCCTTTGAATTCAATGTATTCGTCACGCGTTTTACCAAACTGTTCAATAAGTCAGAACTTCTTCAAAAAATAGCGGTCTAACTGCTGAGTCTGGACTTTTCGAAAAACCCGGCAGAGCAAAAAGGTGAAAACATCCAATTGGGAAAGCTGGGAAAACGAATTCCAAAATGATTCGGGAAAAAGCCTCGATCTTGTTTGTATCATCAGAAGGAGAAACAATGATAAATAAAATTACTGTAACACTGCAGGAAGATGGAACGGTTACATCATCAGACCTCAATGTGGATAAACGGATCATAAATTATCTGAAAGATCAGCTTGATAGATGGAATCCCACAGTAAGCGGCCAATGGGTTTCGCCCAATATCTTTCAATGCGACCAGATGTGGACCGAGGAAGATGTCAAAGCACATCCGGATTTTATTTTTGTATTTGGTGACAATGATGAAAGACAGGGTGAAGACGGACAGGCCATTATTCGTTACCTGAAAAACGTCTTGAGCATCCGGACGAAAAAAACAGCTGGTTTTGGGGAAAAGGACTATTACACTGACGATGAATACAAGGAAAATGTCCGCAAACTTGATGCCGATTTTGCCGCTATCCAAAAGGCCATCGCAGATGGTTCAAAAATTGTGATCAGTGCAAATGGTTATGGTAACGGCTTATCCAGAATGCCGTCCAAATGCCCACGCACTTATGACTATCTTGAAAAAAAGCTTGCAAAGCTTGTTAACGACGATGGTGGCTGGGCAAAATAACCATCCCATTGCACGCTAAAGAGATGTTCGTGGATACAATCCAGAATTTTCACGATGAAGCATTAAAAAAGCGTACCAAACAGAGCTTTACCCGACTTTAGGCATTCACACGTTTGACCAGGGCGCCAAAAGACACCAGACTCCCGAACTGCACCTCAGTAAACAGCGGAATCTCATCCGGTTAATGAGATGCAGTTCAGCAAGATTTCTTCCATCTCATTTAACGGAACCGTATTTGTCACGATAAGCTTTGACCGCTTTTTGATACTGTGCCATTTCAGGAGACGCTCCCGCTTTTTCCAGATATCCAAGAAGATCGTCCAGATTGGCTATGGAAAGCACCGGCATATCGTATGCTTTCTGCACTTCCTGTACAGCGGAGAGTTCAGAAAGAGCATCATCCTTGCCCGAGCGTTCCATCCGGTCAAGAGCGATCAGGACGACACCTGGAGTCGCATTGGCATGACGGATGATATTGACGGATTCATTCACGGATGTGCCTGCCGAAATGACGTCATCGATAATGACGACCTTGCCTTTTAACGGAGCGCCGACAATCACCCCGCCTTCACCATGATCCTTCGCTTCCTTGCGGTTATAGGCGAACGGGACATTGCGTCCCTTTCTTGCCAGCGAAACCGCGACAGCGGCCACAAGCGGAATGCCCTTGTAAGCCGGCCCGAACAGCATATCGAAAGAAACCCCCGATTCCAGCAGTGTATCGGCATAATAATCCGCCAGCTTGCCAAGCGAATCACCATCATTGAACAGACCCGCATTGAAAAAATACGGAGACGTCCTGCCCGCTTTCGTGACAAATTCCCCAAAACGCAATACGCCGCATTCGACCGCAAAGCGGATAAACTCTTCTCTTAACTGACTCACTTCAATCCCCAGACCATAAAAAAGAATAACGATATTGTAACGTGTCGTTCATCGAAGAGGTAGTTTGCACGCGTTCGTTTTATTTTTAGTATCATCGTGTTTTCAGATATTCAAAACTGCCATGTTCTCAATTACAAGCGTCAACCTTAACGGCATCCGTTCGGCCGTCAGAAAAGGCTTCATAGATTGGATGAACCGCTCAGGTTCCGATTTTGTCTGCCTTCAGGAAATCAAGGCACAGTCCTGCGACATCACTCCGGAAGTCTCAACGCCCGACGGTTATCACGGTTACTTCGAATGCGCAGAAAAAAAGGGCTATTCCGGTACGGGCATTTACACGAAAACATTACCCGATCATGTCGAACACGGTTTCGGCAGCACGGAATTCGATCCGGAAGGGCGATATCTCCAGTGTGATTTCAGGGACTTCAGCCTCGTCTCGCTCTATGCGCCATCCGGTTCTTCTTCGCCTGAACGTCAGGAAGCGAAATTCCGGTTTATGGACGAGTTTTATCCTTATTTGAAAAAACTGAAAGAAAGCGGCCGTGAATTTGTCATTTGTGGCGACTGGAACATCGCCCACAAGGAAATCGACCTGAAAAACTGGAAAGGCAACCAGAAGAATTCCGGTTTTCTGCCCGAAGAAAGGGCATGGCTGACCAATGTATTCGATGAACTGGGATGGGTGGATGTCTACCGGCACCTGCATCCCGATACGACCGGCGAAGCATATACATGGTGGAGCAACCGGGGACAGGCTTATGCCAAAAATGTCGGGTGGCGGATCGACTACCAAATCGCCACCCCGGGTATTGCCAGAAAAGCGGTATCCGCTGAAATCTACAAGGAAGAGCGTTTCTCAGACCACGCTCCCCTTACTATCCGGTATAACGCAGATATCTGATCAGTTGATTCCCAGATAATTGGCGATAAAGTCGGCGTCTTTGTCGCCCCTGCCGGAAAGATTGACCAGAATGGTCTTGTCAGGGCCGAGTTCTTTGGCGACTTTCATGGCATAGGCAACGGCATGCGAGCTTTCCAGCGCAGGGATAATACCTTCAATACGTGAGAGCACCAGGAAAGCGTCCAGGCATTCCTTGTCAGTTATCGCTTCATACTGGACACGACCGATATCTTTCAGATAGCAGTGCTGTGGACCGACACCCGGATAGTCGAGTCCGGAAGCAATGGAATAAACCGGCAACGGATTGCCTTTCTCATCCTGCAGGTTATAACATTTGAACCCGTGCAGCGTTCCCTTCGTGCCAAGGCTCAAGGTCGCTGCGTGATCAGGCGTATCGAGCCCCTTGCCAGCCGGTTCGATACCGACCAGTTTGACGGATTCATCCGGCAAAAATTCGGTAAAGATACCGATTGCATTGGAGCCGCCGCCAACGCAAGCTGTCACGACATCCGGCAGTTTGTTTTCACGTTGCAGGAACTGTTCACGCGCTTCCTTGCCGACGATACTCTGGAAGTCCCTGACCATTTTCGGGAATGGATGAGGTCCGACAACGGAACCGATGGCATACAGGAAGTTTTTCGGGTCTTTCAGGTATTCTTCAAAAGCACTGTCTACGGCGTCTTTCAGCGTTTTGGTCCCACGGGAAACGGCGATCAGGTTACATCCCAGAATCTTCATTTTGGTGACGTTTGGATGCTCTTTCGCGATATCGATTTCACCCATATGGATTTCGCACGGGATACCGACCAGTGCACATGCCGTTGCCATGGCTACGCCATGCTGTCCGGCACCGGTTTCAGCGATGACTTTCGTCTTGCCCATATGCTTGGCGAGCAAGGCCTGCCCCAGACAGTGATTGATTTTATGGGCTCCGGTATGGTTAAGGTCTTCACGCTTCAGGAAGATACGTGCGCCTCCCTGACGTTCCGTCAACCTTTTTGCATAGAAGATAGGGCTGGGACGGCCGACATAATGGGTATAAAGATCAGACAGTTCGTCCTGAAATTCCCTGGAATTGCGAACCTCTTCGTAAGCCTTTGCGATGTCATCCATCACCGCTTTCAATTCAGGCGGAATCATCTGCCCGCCAAATTCACCAAAGAAACCATCCTTGTCGGGCATTTCCAAAAATTCCTGCGCCATACTTTCTCCCATTTTCAATACATTTCCGGATGCTTCCTTTCTCATTTATGGGACAGCATCCGTCTGTTACCAGATTATTGCCATAAAAATCAGGCAACAAGCGATTTATTTTTCAAACCGGAAATTTTACACTCATCATGGAAATATTTTTATGGTTCTTGCGTTAATTGCTGTTTT
>JAEYIG010000090.1 GCA_023409175.1 Pseudomonadota bacterium | reverse complement strand
GCACCCAGATTGAAAGCGGACAAGGTACAGAGCGCAATTTCACCGTTTTCATCGTTGATATCCGATAGTGGCTTGGTCGGCAATGCAATTTCAAGACACAGGTTGGACTGGCGGACCGGGGCGACGGCCGGGTCAAACGGACTGTGCGTATTGCAATGGTCGACATTCTGGATATAAATCCGGCCAGTCGACGCCCTTTCCTGCATCATCAGGGAAAACAGTTCGACCGCTTTCACTTTCTTTTTTCGGATACTGTCATCCGCTTCATACAGGGAATACAGGCGTTCGAATTCGTCCTGATCGGCAAAGAAGGCATCATAAAGACCGGGAACATCCGATGGGCTGAACAGGGTGATATCGCCACCGGCAATCAGGCGCCGGTACATCAAACGGTTCAGTTGCACACCGTAATCCAGATGGCGGACACGGTTATCGTCAACCCCCCGGTTGTTTTTGAGCACCAGCAGGCTTTCCACTTCCAGATGCCACAAGGGGTAATACACTGTCGCTGCGCCACCGCGTACACCGCCTTGCGAACAGGATTTTACGGCTGTCTGGAAATGTTTGTAGAACGGGATACACCCCGTATGGAAAGCTTCACCCCCGCGGATCGGGCTGCCCAAAGCACGGATACGGCCGGCATTGACGCCGATACCGGCACGTTGCGAAACGTATTTCACGATCGCATTGGCCGTCGAGCTGATGGAATCGAGACTGTCACCGCATTCAATCAGGACGCAGGAACTGAACTGGCGGGTCGGGGTACGCACTCCTGACATGATCGGGGTCGGCAGGGAAATCTTGAACGTGGAAACCGCTTCATAAAAACGTCTGATGTAATCCAGACGGGTTTCACGAGGGTATTTTGTGAACAGGCAGGCGGCCACCAGAATGTACAGGAACTGTGCGCTCTCATAGATTTCTCCGGTGACACGGTTTTGGACCAGATATTTCCCCTCAAGCTGTTTGACCGCCGCATAAGAGAAATTCATGTCACGCCAGTGATCGATGAATTCATCCATTTTGGCGAACTCTTCAGGCGTGTAGTCCTCAAGCAGGTGACCGTCATATTTATCCATCTCCACCATGCGGACCACATGGTCATAGAGCTTCGGTGGCTCGAACTGGCCATAAGCCTTCTTTCGCAGATGGAATATTGCCAGTCGGGCAGCAAGATACTGATAATCCGGAGCGTCACTGGATATCAGGTCAGCCGCAGCCCTGATCATCGTTTCATGAATGTCAGATGTCCGTATTCCATCATAAAACTGAATCTGGGAACGCAATTCCACCTGCGAAACGGATACATTGCGCAGCCCTTTTGCAGCCCAGTCGACGACCCGGTGGATTTTATCCAGATCGATGCGTTCTTTTCTTCCGTCACGCTTGGTGACAAACAGACTCTGATTCATTTTGCGTTACCTGTCCTTATGGCAATTTTATTGTGTCTTGCAGCCATCAATAATGCCGATATCTCATCACAGGCATTTTTTGCAATTCCGGTTTTCGAAGACACAAATCTGAAAATTTATGGTTCACCAGAATAACAAAGATTGAAATTTCATGCTGACGCCGCTAACTGGCATGATAGATTTGACTTTTCCTATATGGCATCATCAAGTCATTGAATTAAAAGCAAAAAACATTTCCACAAAGCAACTGAAAAACCGGATCGAGAGAAAACAAGACTTTCGTTAAATAAAAAAAACTTGTTCCTCGTCAACCTTTTGGCCGATCTCCGGAATGCCATCATCGCCTGACTTTTTCCTGATCGTTAAAACACTCTTTAAGCAGTCTGTTGTCACCGATCCCATCAAAAATGGAATTTCATTTCTTTAAAACCCACAATGATGACTTATTTTTCACGCTCTTTTTTGCCTACGATCCCGCCAGACATTACAATGGTACTTGCATAGAAGAATTTACAACTTTTAAAGATAAAAAACTGTTCAAAGCCCGCTTTGTAAAATGACGCCACCATCCACTCGATCCGCTTCAAGGCAGTCGGCATCACCCGACTCTGCCAAACAGACGCCCATGATGCAGCAATACCTGCGCATCAAGGCAGAACATCCGGACATGCTTTTGTTTTACCGGATGGGCGACTTTTATGAATTGTTTTTTGACGATGCCGTTACGGCATCGAAAATCCTGGGCATCACCCTGACACAAAGGGCGACCACCGGAAAAAACATCGCCATGGCGGGCATTCCGTTCCATGCACTGGACCAGTATCTCGCCAAACTGATCGCAACCGGTGAGTCCGTCGCCATATGCGAACAGATCGGCGACCCGGCTGCCAGCAGGGGACCCGTTGAACGCAAGGTCGTCCGTATCGTTACTCCCGGCACCCTGACCGATTCGAACCTGTTGCCTGAAAAGTCCGACCGGCCTCTGCTCTCGATCAATTGCCACAAGAACCGCAAACAGCTGACGTTGGGCATGGCCTGGTTATCCCTTTCCAGTGGTTCCCTGAAACTGCTTGATATTGACGTGGAGGAAAAAAATCTTCCTGCTCGCCTGCAGCAGGAACTTGAACGTATCGGAGCGGCGGAAATCCTGATCGCCGACGGTTTCGACAAATCACTGTTGATGAATATTTCCGGACGGATCGTTACCGTTCCCGAATGGCATTTCGATCAGGAAAACGGGAAAAAAGAGCTTCTTGAACAGTTGAACGTCATCACTCTGGACGGATTCGGTGCAAGCGACATCCATTCGGCACTGGGAGCCTGTGGCGCCTTATTGCAATATGCCCATACGACCCAGTCCCGGAATCTCCAGCACGTCAGAACCCTGTCCGTTGAAACGGAAGAGGATTTCATTACTCTGGATGCCATGACAAGACGCAATCTGGAACTGACGGAACCTATCCGGATCGACAGCGGCCGCAATGAGTCCCCCACCCTCTTTTCAGAACTCGATCACTGCAGAACCTCGATGGGAGCGCGTTTGTTGCGTCACTGGATTCATCACGCCAGCCGTAAGCAGTCCGTTGCGCAGGCCCGTCACGCAACCATCACGGCTTTGACAGAAGCATGCGTAATTGATGGATTGCGCAGCACGCTTGGCAATATCCCCGATATCGAACGTATCGTATCCCGCATTGCACTCTATTCGGCGAGGCCGCGCGATCTGGCAGCCTTGCGTTACGGCCTGCAGCAGCTGCCAGGCCTTCGTTCCTATCTCGACCAGTGCGTCATGGATGACGGAATGTCCCTCTTGAAAGACATTTACCAGAAACTCACCGTTCCGTCCGCCTGTCTCGATCTGCTCGAACATGCCATTAATGATGAGCCTTCGGCCATGATCCGGGACGGTGGCGTCATTGCGGAAGGTTTCAGTCCTGAACTTGATGAACTGAGATCGCTGGCTGAAAATGCTGGCCAGTTTCTGGTCGACCTGGAAGCACGTGAACGTGCCAGGACTGGCATTGCCAATCTGCGTGTGGAATACAATCGTGTACACGGCTTTTATATTGAAGTGACTCAGGGACAGATATCCAAAGTACCGGATGACTATCGCCGCAGACAAACACTGAAAAACACCGAACGCTACATCACGCCTGAACTGAAGGCTTTTGAAGACAAGGTTTTATCGGCCAGGGAAAGGGCTCTCGCTCTTGAAAAAAACCTCTATGAACAACTCCTTCAGGATCTTGTCAGCTTCATTGCCCCACTTCAGCAAATTGCCAAAAATGCCGCACAGCTCGACGTGCTCACGGCACTTGCACTGCATGCACAAAAGCAGAACTGGATAAAACCGGAACTGACCGACGATTCCGTCATTCACATCGTACAGGGACGCCATCCCGTCATTGAAAACAAGATCGAGCGCTTCATTGCGAACGATTGCGAGCTGTCGAACAACAAACGATTCCTGCTGATTACCGGCCCCAATATGGGCGGTAAATCAACGTATATGAGACAGTCGGCATTAATCGTCCTTCTGGCTTATATTGGAAGCTTCGTTCCAGCCGACCGTGCAATCATTGGTCCAATCGACCGCATTTTCACCCGTATCGGAGCTGCAGACGATCTGGCTGGCGGACGTTCCACTTTCATGGTCGAAATGACTGAAGCGGCTGCTATTTTGAACGGTGCAACAGAAAATTCCCTCGTTTTAATGGATGAAATCGGACGGGGCACCTCAACGTTTGACGGCCTCGCTCTGGCATGGGCGATTGCCCATCACCTGATTGAGATCAGCCGCAGTTTTACCCTGTTTGCAACGCACTATTTCGAACTGACCCAACTGCCCGAAACGTGTCCGACAGCAGAAAATGTCCATTTGTCGGCTGTCGAGCACAAAGACAATATCGTTTTCCTGCATTCCGTCGAACCGGGACCTGCATCGCAAAGTTATGGTTTGCAGGTGGCAAAGCTGGCTGGCGTACCGTCCAATGTCATCCGTGTCGCCAGAAAACATCTGGCCGAGCTGGAATCCCATTTCATGCCCGGGAAAAACCAGCTTAGCCTGTTTTCCTACTCTCCGGCGGCACAACCTGAAGAAGC
>JAEYIG010000047.1 GCA_023409175.1 Pseudomonadota bacterium | reverse complement strand
CAGGCAAAAAAAGACGGCCTTCCAGTCACTTGCGACGTCGGTATCCACCATATCCATCTCACCGAAGACGATATCGACTTTTTCGATACCAATGCCAGAATGACCCCTCCATTGCGTTCCAGAGCCGACCGTCTGGCGATTACCGAAGGCCTTCTGGATGGAACCATTGATGCGATCTGTTCGGATCACACGCCTGTGGATGATGATGAAAAGCTCCTCCCGTTCGGTGAAGCGACCCCAGGTGCTACGGGTCTTGAGCTGTTATTGTCACTGACCCTGAAATGGGGGCAGTCGCTCAAGAATGATCCTGCCGGCCTGTCGAAAGCAATCGCCAAAATCACTTCCGACCCGGCCAAGATCATGGGCAAGACATGCGGAAAATTGTCAGTAGGCGACACGGCCGACATCTGCATTTTCGATATATCGGAAAACTGGACTGTCGATCCCGCACAACTGGCGAGCCAGGGGAAACACACACCCTTTCTCAACCGTGAAATCCCGGGGCGGGTTCGTTTGACTATTGTGGAAGGCCGGGTGGCTTTCGAACGCTAGAATAAGGTCGCCATGAGACCATTTCTTACCGTTCTGCGTTTATTGATACATGTGGTGGGAGCTGTCCTGACCACCACGCTTCTGTATCCGTTCATGAACGACTCCAAACGCAACGATTATGTGCGGAAATGGTCAAAAAAGCTGCTCGACATCTGCCACGTCTCGGTCAAGGTAAATAATCTCCAACTTCTTTCCGAAAGGGCACTGATCGTTTCCAACCATATTTCCTGGCTCGATATTTTCCTGATCTATTCGGTAACTCACGGCCACTTCATCGCCAAAGCCGATATGGCAAACTGGCCAATGATCGGGCTTCTCGCCCGAAAAGCCGGAACCCTTTTCCTCGAACGCAGTAACGTCCGCCAACTTAAAAACACGCTCGATACGCTCGTCAAAAAACTGAAAGCCCGGGAACGGGTCATCTTCTTTCCTGAAGGCACCACCAGCAAACAGGGCGCCATGCTTCCGTTTCACCCGAATCTCTTCGAAGGCGCCATTCATGCAGAATTGCCCGTTCAGCCGTTTGCGCTGAAATACGTCAACCGGCAAGGGGAATACGAAGATGCCGTCGATTCACACGGCGACATCACTTTCGGACAGAGCGTGGCAAGCATTATCAGACAGGACTACATCAGGGCAGAGTTGACCATTCTGCCTGCTATCAACGCTTTAGGAATGCACCGGAAAACCCTGTCCGTCATGGCCCAAAAAACGATTATTTCCGTTCTGTCTGCAACCCCGGCTCAAGAAAACCGGGACATGCCACCTGAAACACGGCACGGTCTTCAAGACGGACGGCCGTAAGCTGTCCGCCCCAAACGCAACCTGTGTCCAGTGAAACCAGATTGTCACGCAACAAGAGACCCAGTGTTGACCAGTGACCGAAAACGACGGTCATATCCTTTGTTTTCCTGTCAGGGACATCAAACCATGGCATATATCCCGCCGGTGCTTCATTTGTTCCCATCTTGCTGGCAAATTCCATTTCGCCGTCGGCCTTGCAAAACCGGAGCCGGGTCAACCCGTTGACGATACAACGCAAGCGGGCCGTTCCTGTCAGGCTGTCGTCCCACTTGTCCGGGACGTTCCCGTACATTTCTTTCAAAAAGTCTTTCCAATCGGGCCCTCGCAATACCATTTCAACTTCATGCGCCAGTTCCATTGTCTTGTTCAAGTCCCATTGCGGCAAAACCCCGGCATGAACGAGCAAATGCCTATCCCCGGTATAGGCCAAAGGCCGATGCCTCAACCAGTCGATCAGGTCATCCCTGTCAGGGGCATCCAGAATTGGCTGGATCGAATCACCGGGCTTCATTTGCTGAATGCCTGCCGCCACAGCCAGCAAATGAAGGTCATGATTGCCCAGCACCGTCACGGCCTTTTCCTCCAGATTCTTTACCTGTCGCAATGCGGCAAGCGAATCCGGTCCACGGTTGACGAGATCACCGGCAAAAAGCAATTTTGCCAGGGGCGTTTCCCTTTCAATGATGTCCAGCAGTTCCTGCATCTGGGGTTGGCACCCCTGAATATCACCTAATGCATACGTTGTCATGGCTCTTTTTTCGTGACGAGATGAAAGGTTCAGTCTAAATGAAAACAGACTTTCGGGAATGCCGAAAAATCAATTTCCCGATATCCCGGTATAAAGAAAAAACACGGCTTGTCCCATTAGCGACATAATCTGATTTATCTCATTCAATTTAGCTGACGCACAAGCAATCCACTCAGGTAAAATGACGTTTTCTAAACCGCTCATTTGTCTCTAAAAACGAATCATGACCCAGGAAATCGACCAGGACTCCGTTATCCAGTATCTGCTGGACAATCCCGATTTTTTTCAGGAAAACGCAGGCATTCTTCCCGAATTGAACTTGACCAGCCCCATTCTCGGCAAAGCCGTTTCGATACATGAACGCCAGATAGAAGTTTTGCGGGGAAAATACAAAACACTCGAGCTTCAATTGTCCAGGCTGATGCATACCGCACAGGACAACAAGGCACTTTCCGAAAAAATGCTCGACTGGACAGAAGCCCTCCTGAAAGAAAAGAACGAGGTCGATATGCCCCAGACAGTGGTTATGAGCCTCAAATCCGCTTTTGCGGTACCGGACGTCACCCTGCGTCTCTGGAACGTCAGGGAAGAATATTCGATGGCATGGTTTACCCAGTCGGTTACCGAGGACATCAAAAATGGCATCAATTCGCTGAAAACGCCTTATTGTGGCAAATCCGACAATATCGAAGCCCTGACATGGTTCACCAATACAGCATCCATCCGGTCAGTTGCCCTGATTCCTCTCCGTAAAAATGCCGATTCGGAACCGTTCGGTGCCCTTGTTCTCGGATCGCCCGACAAAGCCCGTTTTCAGGATGCTATGGCAACGGATTTCCTGACTGACATCGGCAAACTGGCTAGCGCGGCACTCGTACGGCTATTAACGGTTGAGTGAAATGAAAGATACCGGCCAATCCAGCGACACCGGCCTGATTGGCCTGTATCTGGACACATTGACCGGACAAAGACAATTATCCAACCTGACCGTCATAAATTACCGTCGGGATCTGGAAGAGCTGATTGCGTTTTCGGATAAAACGAGGCTGACAGACCTTTCATCCGGCGACATCCGCCGTTTCACGTCGAAAATGCATGCCAAAGGCCTGAATCCCCGATCTATCGGACGGAAATTGTCCGCCTGGCGAGGGTTTTACCGTTGGCTGATCGAGGAAAATTCCATATCCATCAATCCGGTTGACGATATCCACGCCCCCAAAAAGAACAAACCGCTCCCAAAGGCACTCTCGGTCGATGATGCCGTTCGGGTCGTTGCCGGTATGCCTGATAACGTGCAGACAGGACAGGAAAAGGCCAATTACCTATGTAATCATGCCATGTTCGAACTGCTCTACTCCAGCGGATTGCGTGTCTCCGAGCTGACCAGTCTGGATAGCCGTCCCGTACAAGACAAGGAATACCGGTCTGTCAGCTGGATCAATCTGACGGAAAAAGAAGTGACCGTTACAGGAAAGGGCAACAAGACACGAATCGTGCCCGTTGGCGATGCCGCAGTGAATGCCATTAAAAGTTGGCTGGCCGTTCGTGGACAATTGTCGGATGCCAATCTTGCTCATGAACACACCAATGCCCTCTTTATCAACTCAAGAGGACGACGCATGTCGCCACGAATGGTTCAATCAAGACTGAAGGCACATGCAATGGCCCTGGGTTTGCCGGTTAACGTCCATCCTCATGTTCTGCGTCATTCGTTTGCTTCACACATCCTGCAATCATCAGGCGATCTTCGTGCCGTCCAGGAAATGCTGGGGCACTCTTCCATTGCATCTACGCAGATATATACGGCACTCGATTTCCAGCGACTGGCACAAGTTTACGATGCCGCACATCCTCGTGCCAAAACAAGAGATGACAAGGAAAAATAATTGTCGAACCACACTTCATTCACGTATTGACTCCATTCAATAAAAAAGGGCAGCCAAAGCTGCCCTTTTTACAATCCAAAGAACCTGAATTCTTAGAATTTGTGGGTAATACCAACCTGTACACCGGTAACGGAATCTTTCAAGGCACCATTGGTGTTATATACCAGGCCAACTTCATCGTTATCGCTATCTGTGTAGGCTACGTTAGCATAAACCGAAGTCCGTTTGGACAACCCATAGGTATAGCCCAGAGCGTATTTGTTGACCTTTCCGTCAGCCTGGGAGGATTCTACCTTGCCACGGTTGTACGAAGCGCCGACGGTATGTGGTCCTGTATGGTATTGCAGACCGACGATCCATTCTTTCTGGTCGATCTTGCCGATACCGGCATTGGCGATACCTTCAAACAGTTTCAGCTTGGAATCCTGATACCCCAGGGAAAACTTGAAACCGGCATAGTTATAGGCACCACCGACGTTCCAGGTATGGGATTGGTTGGAATCAACAGCCCTGTCATAGTTGGCCAACAGCAGGATAGGGCCATTATCGTATTTCAGGTTGACTGCCCAGCCGTCATTGCCCAGATTGTCATAAATCTCATTTCCGGGGCCTTTGGTATTGTGACCCAGCGTATAGGTAGCGCCAAAGCCGAAGCCACTCCAGGATGGGCTGTCATAACGGACGGTATTGCTCATCTGTTCTGAACGAAGCAAATTGCCTTTTGCCAACGAAGCGCCGACACCATACTGGTTGAATGGATCCAGCATGCGGAAAGTTTCAACCGACAGGTTGTTCACACGGCCCAGGCGGACCTGACCCCACGCATCACCCTTCAAGCCAACGTTGGCCGCACCGACCCAGTCACTTTCCTGATCCTCGGCGAAATCACTGTAGTTCCATCGCGCTCTCTGGCTGCCGAACAGCAAACTAGCCACATTATTGTTAGTCGCATTACTGTAAATTGGAGTGGTATATTGAGTACCGTCATTCAGGTTGAAACGACGTTCCAGTTCGAAGGTCGCTTTCATGTTGGAGCCCAAATCTTCAACACCACGAAAACCCAGACGGCTGTCAACATTACTACCCATACGAACGTCGGAACCGCTTTCCTTGACCAGGCCGGTATCGACGATACCGTAAATGGTCACATGGGATTGGGCATATGCGGCACCTGCCGACGCACCCATGATAGCCAATGCAATAAGAGTTTTTTTCATTGTTTTACCTATATAAAGTGAATGAAGACAAAAGTCATCTTCATTATTTGCAAAACTCTTTTTTGACATTTGACGAGAAACATACCGTTTTCCTTTTGAGAAGGTTCGACACTTTTTACCACCCAAAAAGAGGCATTTTTACAACAACTTTTCAAGAATGTTGCCTCCATACAATCATAGACTTATCCAATACTTTTTCGTCCCTTTTTCATCGTCCGCTCGCCTTCCAATACCTTTGTATGTTTCTCCTGGACGATCATTGCTCATGCAAATTACGTCATCCTTTCAGGAATGCTTGATTTTCTCGCAAAGATCAGTGCATACTCTTTTCCCTGAAGCCGGGTCTGTTTCTGGCTCAATGGCCAGT
>JAEYIG010000023.1 GCA_023409175.1 Pseudomonadota bacterium | reverse complement strand
CACGAAATTGCCAAAGCATAAATCTGACATTTCTGTGTTAACCGGCGAAGGCATATCCTTCGCCGGATTAATTCACCCAAGGCCATCAAATCGAATGCGGAATGGAATCGCGTAAAGCGAGTTTTTTGCGTTTATCGTTTGATGGTTTTTGTTTTTTTATTCAGGATTGGTTGTGATGATGCCTATCGATAATCCCAAACAGTTTTTGCTGGACCTGTATTCCAGCGCTATCTCGGCTGTTTCTGCAGCAAAATGTCTCCCACAGTATTTACCCAAACCGGTGCCGGGAGGCAGAACAATCGTCATAGGAGCGGGCAAAGGTGCTGCTGCCATGGCAAAAGCTGTCGAAGATCACTGGGAAGGCGAACTTTCCGGATTGGTGGTTACCCGGTATGAACATGGTTTGCCATGCAAGCATATTGAAGTGGTCGAGGCATCTCACCCTGTACCGGATGCAGCCGGCAGGGATGCAGCCAAACGTATGTTGGAAATGGTCAGGGGGTTGACTGAAAAAGATCTGGTCATCTGCCTGATTTCCGGAGGCGGCTCGGCACTTCTGGCATTGCCAGCCAAGAATATTACTTTGGAAGAAAAACAGCAGATCAACCGTAAGTTGCTCCGCAGCGGCGCCAGCATTTCAGAAATGAATTGCGTCAGAAAACATCTTTCCGACATCAAAGGGGGACGTTTGGCGCTTGCGTGTGCGCCTGCCAAGGTCGTAACCCTGTTGATTTCCGATATTCCAGGCGACGATCCCGGCATTATCGCAAGCGGCCCGACATTGCCAGACCCGACAACGTGTGAAGATGCGCTGGCCATCCTGAAAAAATACCAGATTGATGTGCCGGAAAATGTCATCAGGCATCTTGAATCCGGAGAAGGTGAAACACCTAAGCCGGGCGATCCTCGTTTTGCACGTAATGAAAGCCACATTATCGCAACGGCGCAGGAAGCGTTGGAAGCTGCTGCCGAAATGGCCCGGGCTGAAGGCATTACCCCTTATATTCTTTCCGATCGCATTGAAGGCGAATCTCGGGATATCGCTCTGATGCATGCGGCGATGGCAAAACAGGTAATTGATCGGAACCAGCCATTTGAAAAACCGTGCGTGATCATTTCGGGTGGTGAAACGACCGTGACGGTCAAAGGCAATGGCCGGGGTGGCCGTAACGCTGAATTCCTGTTGAGTCTGGCTATTGCGCTGGATAAGGAACCCGGTGTATATGCCATCGCCTGCGACACTGACGGGATCGATGGTTCGGAAGACAATGCAGGCGCTGTTTATGCACCGGATTCTGTTGCGCGTGCAGAAGAAAAAGGAATGCGTCCGCGCAAATTGCTGGAAAACAATGACGGATACGGTTTTTTCGAGGCTTTGGGCGATCTGATTGTTACAGGGCCATCAAGAACCAACGTCAACGATTTCCGTGCGATATTGATTATTCAAGATTAAAAAATTCACAAGAGTTAAATTATGCGTCGTCAACGTAAAGCAAAAGTAGTAGCGACTCTCGGACCCGCCAGTTCTTCCAAGGAAATGATATTGTCCCTGTTTGAAGCTGGCGTGGATATGTTTCGCTTTAATTTCAGTCATGGTACACAGGAAGATCACCGTGCGCGTCACGAAGCGGTTCGTGAAGTCGAACGTCTGGTCGGACGTCCGATTGCCATTCTGGCCGACCTTCAGGGGCCAAAACTGCGTATCGGGAAATTTGCATCCGGCAAGGTCAACCTCAAAACGGGTGACGAATTCATATTCGACCGCAATACGGCAGATGGCGATGAGAAACGCGTCAACCTTCCACATCCGGAACTGTTTGACGTGATGTCTGCCGGTCATTCCATTTCCATGGATGATGGCAAGATCAGGATGAAGGTGATTGACAGCAATCCTGACCGGATTCGTGCGACCATTGTAACTGGTGGTCCGCTGTCCGACCGGAAAGGGGTCAATGTTCCAGACGTGGTGTTGCCTATTCCTATCCTGACTGAAAAAGACCGGCGTGACCTGGAATTTGCCTTGTCACTTGGTGTTGATTGGGTTGCCTTGTCTTTCGTGCAGCGCCCTGAGGATCTGGTTGAGGCACGGAATCTGATTGCAGGCCGTGCCGGCTTGATGACCAAGCTTGAAAAACCGGCAGCACTGGACCATCTCGATGAAATCGTCATTGCGTCGGATTCGGTCATGGTCGCCCGCGGGGATCTGGGTGTTGAATTGCCGCCGGAAAAAGTCCCGGGTGCCCAAAAGAGGATATTGCGTGCCTGCCGTCATTACGGCAAACCCAGTATCGTGGCCACCCAGATGCTGGAATCAATGATTTATTCACCGACTCCAACCCGTGCGGAAGCTTCTGACGTGGCCAGTGCGGTTTATGATGGCGCCGATGCTGTCATGCTCTCGGCAGAATCGGCCAGTGGCGCTTATCCGGTTCAGGCAGTTTCCATCATGGACAGGATCATCAGCGAAGTTGAAAACGATCCGATTTATCCAATGATGATCAATGCCCAGCATGAGGAATCATTGCCGTCGAAGAGCGATGCCATTTGTTCCGCGCTCCGAAGCGTTTCCCAGATGATCGGCGCAGTGGTTAATGTCACGTATACCGATTCCGGCAACACAAGCTTGCGCGCCGCCCGGGAAAGGCCAATGGCGCCTATTCTCAGCATTACTCCTCATTTGTCCACGGCCCGTCGCCTGGCGCTCGTGTGGGGCGTGCATTCGACTGTTATAGACCATGACGTCAAAGATGTTGATGAAATGGTCGATGCGGCGTGTCGCACGGCTTTTACCGAAGGTTTTGCCCAACCCGGCGATCAATTGGCGATTGCTGCCGGGATGCCGTTTGGACAGCCTGGTACAACCAATTTGTTGCGTATTGCCGAGATTGAGAAATAAGGGATTTGTCCAACAAAAAAACAGGGCCTTCGCGGTCCTGTTTTTTTATGTGCTGTCCAGTTTATGATATTACGGATACAGCTGGTTTTTAATATGGAAAAACAGAAAAGGGATCGTGATGAAATCGCCAGAATTCAGGCTTGAAAATGGCCTTTCGGCAGAAATGGAATTTACGGTCGCTGAAAACGACACGGCCAAATATTGTGGCAGTGGGAAAAGCGACATCCTGGCAACACCTGTACTGGTTAAATATATGGAGGCCACTGCACAAGAAATCGTCGAACGAGGCATTCCTTCAGACTGGCAATCAATCGGTACTTTAATCAGTGTCGAACATAGCTCGGCGACTCCTGTTGGAATGAATGTGGAAGTACGGGCTCTTCTGGTGAATGTCGGCGATAAAGATTTATCGTTTGAAATCAGCGCATTCGATAATTCCGGAGAAATTGCCAAAGGAATTCACAAACGCATTATTGCAAAAACATCGACACTTGAAAGACTTCTCAAAAAGAAAAAAAGTTGATTCTGTTTGTGTTTTCATAATTTTAGGTGGGATTTCTACAGTTAAATCTCTTCTTTTTAACCTGTGTCGTAAAGTGGATTTAAAAAATCTAATCTTGACCGAGGTCATGGTCAGCAAAAAATTGTTCTCGCACAATAAGAGAGCAATCAGGCAAATAGGTTATGAATCACATAATTTCTTTGCTGCTAAATTGGTAAGAGTGCATAGTCCAAAATAAGCGGAGGCAATAACATCCGCAGTGACCATGTTTGTAGTAATCATTAAAGGAGAGTAGATATATGGCTACACAAGAAAAG
>JAEYIG010000020.1 GCA_023409175.1 Pseudomonadota bacterium | reverse complement strand
AAAAACAAATTCGGTATCGACGCCGTCTATTCTCTTGAACCGGTCAAATATCCGGAAAATGCCAGTAAGGATTCAAATGCAGACATACCGGGCCTGAATCCGGCAGGCTTCGGAACGACAATGGCCGTGACGGCCGGATTCGGCCTGGCGTCCGCCTCTTATGTATTGCGCAAACTGACGGCAGGAGACTGATTGCCAGAATTTGAAACGTATCCGGTTTTCTCGTGAAGAATCCGGTATTCGGGATGCTTCCCTTGTTCGCCGCCGGGGATTGATTGCATCAGGACAAGCCTTTTCGCTTTCCAGATAATGGGTGATCCGGTTTTTGTTTCCGGTTTCGTGGAATGACGGGCAAGAGTGATATGTGGACGGAAATTTTCGCTTTTGTCCTTGAGATAGGCCGGAACCAGAAATTGCCGCGTTTCTTCAAACAACTTCCAGAGGGAAACCGGCGTTTCGGATGGGCCAGCCCAGCTGAGGCCGATTTTCGGGAAGAATCCGATCTTGTCCAGCCTGATTTCAATCGGTTCGAAAGATAGACGTTCCATGAAACGCCTGAATGCGGGCAGGTGCTTTTCGGGTTGGTTTCCAAGGAAAAACAGGGTCATGTGCAGGTTTTCCATAGGCGTTTTCTTGCCGGTGACGTGCGTTTGCCACTGTTGGAGTTCGGCCACTGTTTTTTCATCCGGCAACAGGGCGAAAAACAGCCTTAATGCCTTGTTTTGATTGTTCCTCTCTTTTGGCATCATTTTATTGCCGTGTCCTGTTTTTGCAAGCTGGCCCGAAACATCATTTCCGCTTTCGTTTCCGTTTTTTTCATGATGATGATCATCCCGGCTGAAAGGATGACAAGGCTGACGCAATTGCTGAACCAGAAGCCTGACGAACCTGTGATTCTGGTGGGAATATAGTCAGGGAAGAGGTTAAATGCAAACATGTAACCGCAACCGAGCCCAATGCACCAGAGGGTCATGACGTACAGGAGCGTGGGTGCCAGGACAACCTTGTAGGCGCGCAGGACATAAGATGCCGTCACCTGAATGGCGTCGAAAAAGAGAAGGCTGCACAAAAACAGGAAAAGTGGTGCTGCATTCCCGGCGACGACATCATTCGATGTGTAAAGGCTGATGATCCAGTCTTTGCCCAGCCAGACAGAGCAGGCGACGATAATGGCGAGTATGGCGGAAAGCCGGATCCCGGCAATGGAAATTTTCCGGGCATTATCGAGCCGTCGGCCACCGATTGACTGTGCGACGAGCGTACTGGTCGCGCTGGCCAGGGACAATGGCAACATGTAGAGGACGCCGGAGAAGTTGGCGACAATCTGGTGTCCGGCGACTGCGTTGACGCCGATCCGTGCAATGAACAGGGCCATGAAAGTGAACGACGTCACTTCGATGAAATAATTCAGGCCGACGGGAATGCCCAGACTCAGCAATTCTTTCAGGGATTTCCAGTTCGGCCATGCAAAACCGCTTCCGAAGAGATGGAGAACCCGATAAAAAGGGTTGTAGCGCAGGATGAGCCAGCCTATCAGCAGTTCGATCCACACGATAATGAATGTGGCAATCGCGCATCCGGGACCTCCGAATGCCGGTATGCCCCATCCTCCGAAAATGAAGAGTGTATTCAACGGGATTTTCAGCAAAAGACCGCAGACCTGGATGGCCATGACCATTTTTGGGCGTGCCATCGCATTGTTCAGCGTGTTATAAACCAGAAAATTGAGCGACGCAGGCAATGAGAAAGCCAGGATACGGAGGTATAGCGTCGCTTTTTCGGTCATTTCCGGGGATGCTTTGGCAATCGAAAGAAGCGGTTGCGGAAAACTCAGCAACAGGGACCCAAGGATGGACAGGAAAATGGCAAGCCAGACTCCCTGTTTGGCTTCTTTTCCCATTTCTGAAAATTTTCCTGCGCCGAACAACTGGCCGAAAGTTGGCGCGAGAGACTGCATGACGCCGTTCAGGGCGACATAAACGCTGATATAAACGGATGCAGCGACGGCAAGGGCACCCAGGTCAGTGACGGAATATCTCGAGACCATTGCCGTATCGACGACGGGATTGGCGATGGCAGCCAGCTGGCCTATCCATATGGGAAGTGCCAGGCCAATGATGGAAGTGGTATATCTGCCTGAGGCGGGTCCTGTTTTCACTTAACGGACTGGTATAGACGGAATCGTTCCCCACGGTCGCTGGGACGGTGGCCTTCCCAGATCAGCTTCTTGCCTTCATGGGTTTTGGGAGAAGCAGGGCGGTTATATTTCGAAACACGGTCACCGAGGAGCACATAATCGCATTCGCCGGTCTCGAAGCCTTCAAAGCGGACATTTCCGAAATACGCAAAAATGGCACGCTGGGAACCGGACACATTGGTTTTGATGCAGCTGTGTTTGTCGCTTACCTTTGACCCCATTTCGGTGGCGATGCCAGCGTAACTCTTGTTGTAGTTGATCCATGGCATCCATAATGTCGCCAGCAGTACCCAGCAAAGGATGACGCCACCGGTTGACAGGACGACCGCACGCCATAAAACGGAAGGCTGTCGAGATATCCGCCAGTAAACCAGCGCAAACCAGCCTATCGTCACGCCCAGGGCAACCAGGGTGGCGACAATATTGACTTCAGGCGTGAATCCGGGTGCCAATTTCGCGGCATTTCTGGCAATGCCTGCAGGCCAGCCCGTATTGGCAGCTGTCCACGCCAGCCAGATGAACAGGGAACAGATGGTCAATGTCATGACCGAGAACCAGTCGATAGCGTTGATGGCGCCCCTTTTCATGGTCGGCAGTCCCAGGGCAGCCAGTATGGCGAGAGGGGGTAGCATGGAAAGCAGGACAGTTTCTTCCTTCAGCGGATTGAACATGGCCAGAATGAAGAAAGTGATCGTAAACATCAACGGTAAAAGCACGTGCGCAGATCGCCATTCTCGGCGCCATGCGTAAATGGTCCAGAGGGCATATGGCCACGCAGGCCAGAAAAACCAGATGCCGTTCCTGAAGAAATATTTGATCGATTCAAATGTAGGGATGCCAAACTGGGTGGCATTCCAGGCCATCCAGGCTGGAAATGGAGAACTGTTGTATGGAAGAGCCGTTTTTTCGACAAACCACCATGCGATGACCATCAAAATCGTCACGGTAAAGGCGACGATAAGGTTGGGGACGTGTTTTTGTCTCGGAGGCTTGCAAAAGAAGATGCCGATGAAAAAGCAGAAAAAAAGCCCGAAAGGAGTGACGAGTCCATTGGTCAGCGCAAGAGCGCCCAGCGCCAGCCCCAAAAGACAGGCATTTTTTATCGAGGGGGTATCAATGTATCGTGCACATCGGTACAGGTTGTATGCGATCAGCGCAACAAACAGGGCTTCAACACTGGTTTCATGGCTGTGCATCAGGAGGCCGAGACAGCCCAGATAAATCAGGAGCGCGCCGTCCGCGAGCATTCGTCCGTATGCGATGGCTTCAGGTTGGCCTCCGAAAGCCAGTCTCATTGGCTGGGCAGAGTTCCGGCGTCCGAGCAAAAAGGTGGTATGCCAGACGGAATACGCACCTATAAGAAAGAAACAGAATGGGGCAATCCGGGCAGCGAGCGGGTCGCCCAGGATTCCGCCGAACAGTTTGATGCAGATGGCACCGAGCCAGAAAGTCAATGGGCCTGATCCTGCAACCGGCAATCCGGAGATGTTTGGCCACAACCAGTCCTGCCATCCATGGTGCGCCATGGTCCACATGACGCCAAAGTCGGCCGCATCTGCGTTTTTCCATGGGTCGCGGGCGATCAGCCCGGGCAGGATGTAAAGCAGGCACAGCAACAGTATGCCCCATCGTGGCAGAGCCAACGTTGCGGATGCCGAGAGGCGTACCGGTTTTGGTGATGGGATCAGACTGGGCTGCGTATCGGGCATAGGGTCGATTCTGGTACAGGTTCAGCCAAATGGTTGTTAGAAAAAAAAAGCAGCCGAAGCTGCTTTTTTCGCTCGGAAAAAATTAGCGGGCGACTTTGGAACCCACGTTGCCGAATTTCTGGCGGAATTTTTCAACACGGCCAGCGGTATCGACGATTTTGTATTTACCGGTATAGAACGGATGTGATTCAGCCGAAACTTCAACTTTTACGAGAGGGTATTCTTTACCTTCGAACATAATGGTTTCACGCGTTGCGATAGTGGAACGCGTGATGAATTTGAAGTCGCAGGAAACGTCCTGGAACACGACTTCACGGTAATCCGGGTGAATGCCTTCTTTCATTTATTGCCTCTAATATATTGGTAGCCAATCGGCACTTCATTGGTCCTGCCTGCTTCGCGACCTGATTGCCAACCACTTGCCTGGTTAAGTCAAATTGGTTTAAAAAAAGTTTGCTGAACCAGCTAAAACTTTTAAACACGCTATTCTGACATAAAAAGATTTTGTACGCCAGTTTTGCCCGTTTATCAGGGGGTAATGTTTTTGGCAGGGACGTTGTATATAAACGTCAGATTCGGGTCATTGGTGGTAAATGGCCTGTCCTGCTTCGTCGATTTGCTGTCTCAGACGGTTGCGTTCGTCAGGGGTCATTCTCTTGCCTTTGTGAAAACGTGGCGCATCCTCGTCCATATGGTGTGGAGTGGTCATGTTGTTCCTGTCGTACGCTTCCCGTGTATGCTGACGCCGGAGGGAACGTTTCTGTGTCCTGTCCATCTGATCTTGTGAGTGTGCCTTTTTGTATTGCGTCCTGCAGACAGCCGGATTCCGGGTGCTGTCACAGGCAGGAGCGGCAAAAGCGGCACTTGCTCCAAAAAAGAGAAGCAGGATGCCCAAAAAAAATGATGAAATGGTTTTCATATCTTTTACAGTCATATAATTGTGCCATACCGATTCAAGAGACACTGATTGCAATTTTTGACAAGTGTAGTCTGTCAGTCCCGTTTCAGTAAGGGGAAAAAAGTAAAGTTTGTAACACTATGTAAGGCCATTTAGCTTGATTTTCTTTTTGGTCTAGTCTGAACGTACCGAGACTTTTCATGTGGACGTATCGAATATGATTACAGAAGATAAATTGGAAAAACAGGAGCGTCAGACAAAAATTCTGGTGGTGGATGACGATGTCCGTCTCCGGGATTTGTTGAGACGTTATCTGGCCGAAAATAATTTTGCTGTGACAACGGCTGAAAATGCCCAAAGCATGAACCGTTTCTGGGTTCGTGAGCGTTTTGACCTTCTGGTGCTGGATTTGATGTTGCCAGGTGAAGACGGTTTGTCCATTTGCCGGCGCCTGCGTGGAGGCGGGGACCAGACACCGATCATCATGCTGACGGCAAAAGGGGAAGACACAGACCGCATTGTCGGTCTTGAAATGGGCGCGGACGATTACCTGCCGAAACCTTTCAATCCTCGTGAGCTTCTGGCCCGTATCAGTGCCGTCTTGCGGAGGAAGCGTCCCGATGAGGTTCCGGGCTCGCCTTCCGAGACGCAGCAGATTTTCAATTTCGGCGAATTCGAACTGGATCTCGGAAACCGTACGCTGAAGAAAAACGGGGAAAACGTCGCATTGACGACAGGTGAGTTTGCCGTTCTGAAAGCGTTTGCCCGTCATGCGCGCAAACCCTTGTCGCGAGACAAGTTGATGGAGCTGGCAAAGGGTCGCGAATATGAGGTCTTCGACCGAAGTCTGGATGTCCAGGTTTCAAGATTGCGCAAACTGATCGAACCCGATCCGGCACGTCCTTTATACATACAGACGGTATGGGGCGTCGGCTACGTTTTCATACCGGACAGGGATCCCCAATAATTTGCCGAGAACATGACCGATTTTTCACAAACGCAAACCCATCCCGTTTTACCGGTATCGCCGATACCCTGGTGGAGAAGCGGTCTTTTCTGGCGCACGTTTTTCCTTGTCGGTGTCCTTTTGCTGGTCAGTATCGGGGCGTGGATCGCGAGTTATCGTATTGAATTGCAGGGCCCCCGTGCCAAACAGACGGCGGAACAGATCGTTTCGCTTGTCACGATTACCCGGGCGGCGCTGGCTCATTCCGCTCCCGAACTGAGGCGTGAGCTTCTGTTCGACCTGGCGAGCAATGAAGGCATCCGCATCTATCCGCTGGAGCCATCGGACAGGATCGACCCCATTACGGATGGCGACGATTTCATGCAAAGTATTTTTCCTGTCATCCAGCAAAAGATGGGGGAAGATACGATCATTTCGCCAAAGGTCAACGATATGCCCGGTTTCTGGATCAGTTTCCAGCTGGAAGAAGACGATGTGTATTGGCTTCGGCTCGATAATGGACGACTGAAAGGCATTTCCGGTTTGCGCTGGCTCGGATGGGGCGGGGTCGTGCTGCTTCTGTCACTTTTGGGGGCCGGATTCATTTCCCGTCTTTTGAATGAACCGCTTGCCCGCCTCGCCTATGCCGCAAGGTCGATGGCGAACGGAAAATCCCCGGGACCGCTCCCTGAAAAAGGCGTGACGGAAATCAGGGAAGCCAATCACAGTTTCAACCAGATGGTCAAAGACCTCGAGCGGGTCGATTCCGACCGGACAGAAATTCTGGCGGGTATTTCACATGACCTGAGAACACCCCTGACGCGCATGCGCCTTGAACTGGAAATGTCGTCATTGTCAGAGGAAAGCAAGGAAGGCATGCAGTCCG
>JAEYIG010000018.1 GCA_023409175.1 Pseudomonadota bacterium | reverse complement strand
GTCACGATATTGGGATTGCGGCTGAAAGACCGGTTTCCGATGACTTCCGAAACGCCATAATCGAGATCGAGTACCGGGGTAAATGAAAAATCGATTCCGCATGCCCGTAATTCTGAAGCGAGAACATAGCCGACTGCCGTTGCCGCGCGACTGGCGGCAACCTGATCGTTTTCCCACATTTTCCCCAGTGAACGCATTGGAGGCAATCGGGTAAACCCGTCAAACCGGAAACGCTGCACGCGCCCCCCTTCATGATCGACCGCTATCAGGATATCGGCACGTTCCTTGCGGATGGCGCGAGTCAGGGCCGTCAACTGTTCCCGGTTCTGGTAATTGCGTGCGAAAAGGATCACTCCGCCCGTCAAGGGATGGCGGATACGCCGGATGTCTTCCTCGAGCAAACGCAAACCGATCACATCCAGCATGACAGGGCCGTAACTGTTTCTTTTACCGCTTAATAAGGAGCTTGTTTTTTTCATAGTTCACCCGTCAGTCTGTTATGGTTTCCATTGCTTCTTCCATCTGTTCGATAACGACAAAAGCGAGCGCATATTCCGCCTCATCCGTTACCGAAACCTGGGCTTTCAAACCGAGCCTTTCCATATGTTCCTTGAGCCTGCCGCTGCAAACCGCTTCGGGTTTTCCGCCCGGAGCATTCAAGAGCTGCATGGAACGCCAAGTCATCGGCATCCGCATCCCGAGTCCCAATGCTTTTGAAAACGCTTCCTTGGCGGCAAACCGCGTTGCCAGATATCTCAGGCCTCTCAACTCGACTTTGGCACGCCGGTGAAAATAGCGTCTCATTTCGTCCGGGCCCAATACTTTTTCCGCGAACCGGTCGCCATGTCTGTCCAGCGCCCCCTGCAGACGCGTGATCAGTATCATATCGGTTCCAATGCCGTAAATCATATTTGTTTACCCAATCCCGCCGTTCAATTTGTCTTCGGAGCTCGCGCTTGTACCATCAGCGCCTTCATGTCCCTGATCGCTTTTTCCCAGCCATCGAATACGGCCTGGGCGACAATCGCATGGCCGATATTCAATTCGGCAATACCGTCAATGGCGGCAACCGGCATGACATTGGAATAATGCAGCCCGTGACCGGCATTGACTTTCAACCCATTCCGGATGCCTTCCTGCACCCCTGCCTTGACACGTTCGAGCTCATGGCGTGCGGACGATTCATCAAAGGCATTCGCATAGCGTCCTGTATGCAGTTCGATGACAGGCGCGCCCGTTTCATGCGCGGCAATGATCTGTTCCTCTTCCGGATCGATAAAAAGGCTGACGCGAATGCCTGCGTCTGTCAGCCGTTCGACGGCCGGCTGGACTATATCGAAAGAACGCACGACATTGAGGCCACCTTCCGTCGTCAGTTCTTCCCGACGTTCCGGGACAAGGCAAACGTCATGCGGTTTGATGTCACAGGCAAAATCGATCATTTCCGGTGTGATTGCCGATTCCAGATTCATACGGGTCACCAGCAGAGGCCGGATAGCCCGAACGTCAGCGTCCTTGATGTGCCGACGGTCTTCACGGAGATGAAGGGTAATCGCATCTGCACCGGCCTGCTCGGCCATGACAGCCGCTTTCACGGGATCGGGATACGTCGTTCCCCTTGCATTACGCAAGGTGGCGATATGGTCGATATTGACGCCCAGTTCGATGACAGGGCCACTTGGTTCCAGAAAACTCATAGGTCGCAAAAAAAGGATCGATAATAGGGTTAGTTTACCCTGATGTTACAACTGGCGCAGGTCTAATAATATCTTTCGTGTCTGGAGAGGTACACCGTTCAGGTGATATGCGAGCAGATATCGCATCAACAGTTTGCTTTGCAATTGTGTCTGCTGGTCTGAATAATCCTCGCCGACCATGTCCAGAAGTGTCTTCCCGGCCATTCTCGGTGCTTCATCGCCCATGCGCGCCGGACGTGGGCCGTTTTCCGGATCGACGACGTAAACCTCTTCCGGCTCGACTCTCTGCCGGGTTGTCGTATCAATCGACAAATCGGCAGCGACACCCGTTTCCTTCAAAAGGGCCAGCTCGAAAATGCGGAGGACTGTTTGTGCCGATTCGGACGTTGCCAGACGGGTCAACGCCTTGACGTAATGATCGAAAAGAGTGTGATGGGGATCTTCACGTGCCAGCAGTTTCAGCAGCAGCTCGTTCAGATAAAACCCGTAAAGGAGTGCCGAATTTTCAAGTGGGATCATGCCGCCTATCCATTCGGCTGTCGTGAGAGTCCTGAGTTCGGATTTCCCCGTCCATCCGATAGACAGGGGCTGAAAAGTCTGGAGAACCCCCCTCAGTTTTGAAGTGGGTCTTTTTGCGCCCTTCGCAACCAGTGCGACCCGGCCGTAATCACGTGTGAACACGTCAATGACGAGGCTGCTTTCCTTGTAAACATAGCTGTGCAGGACGAAACCGGGCTGTTCGGCGATCCGGTGTTCAGAACCGTTTTTTCCGGCAGAAAGGCGTTCAGGCGCTTTCTTGGAACCGGCCTTCACAGCCTGTTCCGTTTCGGCATTCACCGACATGTTCTGACTTTCCACACTCACAGACGTTTACGCTCACTTTAACTGCAAATTCCGGACATCAATCGTAGCCATAGGCTCTCAATCCGGCTTCATTATCGGCCCAGCCTGATTTCACCTTGACCCAGATTTCCAGATAAACCGGCACGCCGAACATCTTTTCCATGTCCAGACGGGCTTCCGTTGAAATTTCTTTCAGTTTTTCTCCCTTATGACCGATGATCATGGCCTTGTGCGCATCACGTTCGACCAGAACGGCAGCGAAAACACGGCAGATCTTTTCCTTGCGCTCGAACTGCTCGATCACGACGGTACTGGTATAAGGCAATTCATCCCCGGTATAGCGGAAGATTTTCTCACGGATGATTTCAGCTGCCATGAAGCGTTCGCTCCGGTCGGTGACGTCCTCCGGATCGAACATCGGGGGATTTTCCGGCAACAGATTCCGGATTTCATCTTCCAGACGGTTCAGCTGGAAACGCTGCCGCGCCGAGACAGGCACGATAGCGGCAAAATCACGCAATGCCGACACTTTTTCGGCAAAAGGGATGAGATCCTTTTTGTCCCTGGCCTTGTCGGTCTTGTTGATGACAAGAATCGTCGGGACGTTTTCCGGGATCAGGTCGAGAACCTGCTGGTCCGCCTGTCCGAAAACACCAGCGTCGACGACGAAAAGGATGACGTCGGCTGAAGTCAGGGTGTTCGCCACTGTCTTGTTCAGGTTCTTGTTCAACGCATTGTTATAGCGCGTCTGGAAACCCGGCGTATCGATATAGATGAACTGTGCATCCTCATCCGTCTGGATTCCCATGATACGGTGACGGGTCGTCTGCGCCTTGCGCGACGTGATACTGACCTTGGCTCCGATCAGTTCATTCATCAGGGTGGATTTGCCGACGTTTGGACGTCCGACAATCGCAATATAACCGCAACGGAAATGACTGTTTTCCTGATCTGTCATGATGTCAGCCTCACTTGTTATTTGAAGGTGGCACCGCCTTGTCTTCGACAGGCAGTTCTCTTTGGGGTGTAGCGATACCGATCAATTTCATCTGGGTTTCCTTACGGCCTTTTTTTCCGGAAGAAACCTGTTTTTTGTTTTTCAAGGCGTCTTCCACGGCAACCAGTGCTTTCTGTGCCGCCTCCTGTTCCCCTGCCCGACGGCTGGAACCTGTCCCGAAAACATGGATGCCGAACTTGGCAACCGTACATTCGATCTCGAATTCCTGATTGTGCGCCGCACCATGTGTGGCTACCACCTGGTATTCGGGCAACGCCAGCTTGTGTCCCTGCAAATATTCCTGCAACTGCGTTTTGGCATCTTTGCCGAACGTTTCCGGGTCAAGTCCCTTCATCATATCGGTGAACAGTTGCGTAATGACCCGTCTGACCGTCTCGAAATCGGAATCGAGGAAAATGGCACCGAACAGCGCTTCCATCGCATCTGCAAGGATCGAGGGACGCTTGTATCCCCCCGCTTTCAGTTCACCTTCCCCAAGACGCAAAAAACTGGACACATCCAGTTTCTGTGCGATTTCATATAATGCCTGTTGCCTGACCAGAGACGACCGCAAACGCGACAGATCGCCTTCATTCAGATCCGTATAACGCTCATACAGATTGATGGCCGTGACGCAATTCAACAGGGAATCGCCCAAAAATTCCAGCCGTTCATTATGATGGCTGGAAAAGCTCCGATGAGTCACTGCAGTCTGGAGCAAGTCGATTTGTCGGAAAGAATATCCGATCCTTTCCTGCAACACGTTCAGATTCATCATCGCAGTTTAAGAGTCTCCCTGTTCAATCAAAAATCAAGTTTTTTGCAATTTGCGATTAGTGAATGCCCCCGATACGGGTCATGTCATTCAAATTCATCCATATGAGAAACGCCTTGCCGACAATATATTCATCCGGAACGAACCCCCAGTAACGGCTGTCCAGGCTATTGTCCCTGTTGTCTCCCATCATGAAATAATACCCCTGTGGAACAGTACAGGAAAATCCTTCGACATTGTAGGTACACATCTGCCGGTTCTTGAAACGGTCCGGATGAGGCACATATGTCGGCGCCCGGTCGTCGTTCAGGATACGGTGTTTGACTCCCGCGCCAGACAAATCTTCCTCAAAATGTTTCGAATACGTCAAAGTTTCCGTATCCAGATAGTCAGAAAGTGGCTGGTATTTCGCCTCGACTCCGTTGACAGTCAGTTTTTTGTTCCTGTATTCGATCTTGTCGCCGCCCACACCGACAACCCGTTTGATATAGTCCAGCGACGTGTCTTTCGGGAATTTGAAAACCACGACGTCACCTTTTTCCGGGTCACCGAGTCCGATCACTTTCTTGTTGACAACCGGAAGGCGTATTCCGTAACTGTATTTGCTGACCAGAATCATGTCGCCGATTTCCAGCGTCGGCACCATCGAACTGGATGGGATCCGAAACGGTTCCCAAAGGAAAGACCGGATGAAAAAGACAGCGGCAATGACGGGAAAGAAACTGCCTGTATACTCTACCCAGGTCGGCCGCTTAAGCAGTTTCTCTTTCAGGGTTTCCCGGCCGGAATCGTCGACCTTGATGCCTTCGGCCCTTAATTTGGCATTGCGCTCATCATACGCAGCGAGTGCTATTTCAGCAGCCGCTTTTCTTCTTTTGAGCAACACCAGCTTGTCGTAGAACCAGACGACTCCCGAGATCACCATCAAAACGAAAAGGATCAGGGCGAAGTTACCCAGCAAGGACTGCACGTTCATTTTTCATCCACTTGTAAGATTGCCAGGAAAGCTTCCTGCGGAACTTCCACAGAACCCACCTGTTTCATCCGTTTTTTACCTGCTTTTTGTTTTTCAAGCAATTTGCGTTTTCGGCTGATATCACCGCCATAGCACTTTGCCAATACGTTTTTGCGCAAGGCCTTCACGTTTTCGCGTGAAATGATCGTCGAGCCTATTGCAGCCTGAATGGCAACGTCAAACATCTGGCGTGGGATCAGCTCACGCATTTTCGCCGCGACAGCACGGCCACGGTACTGGCTGTTGGCACGATGCACGATAATCGCCAGTGCATCGACCTTCTCGCCATTGATCAGCATATCGACCTTCACGACATCGGAAGAACGGTATTCCTTGAATTCGTATTCCATGGATGCGTAACCGCGTGAAATGGATTTCATCTTGTCAAAGAAATCCAGCACGATTTCCGCCATTGGCAATTCATAAGCCAGACGGACCTGCTTGCCGTGATAATGCATGTCCATCTGGATACCACGCTTCTGGTTGCACAGCGTCATGATCGGGCCGACATATTCCTGCGGCATATAAAGGTGTACCGTCACGATCGGTTCACGAACTTCCTCGATTCTGGCCGGATCAGGCATCTTGGAGGGATTGTCCACCATGAGCGTTTCACCGTTTTTCAGGATCACCTCATAAACGACCGTCGGAGCGGTCGTGATCAGGTCCATGCCGAATTCGCGCTCCAGCCGTTCCTGCACGATTTCCATATGCAAAAGCCCGAGGAACCCGCAACGGAAACCGAAACCCAGAGCCTGCGACACTTCAGGCTCGTATTGCAATGATGCATCGTTCAGCTTCAGTTTTTCCAGCGAATCACGCAAGGCATCGTACTGGTTGGCTTCAACCGGGAAAAGGCCCGCAAACACCTGCGGTTGCACTTCCTTGAAACCCGGTAACGGTTCAGAAGCCGGCCGCGCAGCCAGTGTAATCGTATCGCCGACCTTCGCGGCTGTCAGTTCCTTGATTCCTGCGATAATGAAACCGACCTGCCCCGCAGACAGGGAATCCTTCGATACCGAACGCGGTGAAAAGACACCGATGTTTTCAGCCAGATACTCTGAACCGGTCGCCATCAGGCGGATCTTGTCTTTCGGTTTCAGGGTGCCGTTCTTGATGCGCACGAGCATGACGACGCCAACGTAATTGTCGAACCATGAATCAATGATCAGCGCCTGCAAGGGAGCTTCCGGGTCACCTTCAGGAGGTGGGACCTTGGCTATGATCGATTCCAGGATGTCTTCAACACCGAGCCCCGTCTTGGCAGACGCGAGAACAGCCTCTGACGAATCAATGCCGATCACGTCCTCGATTTCGGATCTGGCGTTATCCGGGTCGGCAGAAGGCAAATCGATCTTGTTCAGCACCGGCACGACTTCCACATTCAGGTCTAGTGCCGTGTAACAGTTCGCCACCGTCTGGGCTTCGACCCCCTGGGAAGCATCGACTACCAGCAAGGCACCTTCACAAGCCGAAAGCGAACGGCTGACTTCATAGCTGAAAT
>JAEYIG010000253.1 GCA_023409175.1 Pseudomonadota bacterium | reverse complement strand
AGCCGACCCGGTTCACAAGGTCACGATCATGCCTCGTGGGCATGCATTGGGCCTGACCTGGCAGCTGCCTGAACATGACCGCATCAATATGTACAAGGACAAGATGCTGGAAGAAATCTCCATCCTCTTCGGTGGCCGTATTGCCGAAGAGATCTTCATGCATCAGATGTCTACCGGCGCTTCGAACGATTTCGAACGCGCAACCAAACTTGCCCGTGCCATGGTGACCCGTTACGGCATGTCCGAAACGCTGGGAACCATGGTCTACGAAGACACTGAACAGGACATGTTCTACGGCGGACGTATGGCCGCGAAAACGGTTTCCGAAGCGACCCAGCAGAAAGTGGACAATGAAATCCGCGCCATTCTGGACCAGCAATATGCGCTGGCCCGCAAATTGCTGGAAGAAAACCGTGACAAGGTCGAAAAAATGGCCAGCTTGCTGCTCGAATGGGAAACGCTGGATGCCGACCAGGTGAACGACATTATGGATGGAGTTGATCCACGTCCACCAAAATCGTCGCCACCGCCTTCAGCCCCTCCAAAGGATGAAGGCCCTGAAGTGGCGGAAAATGCGACAGCTCCGGTTTGATTGACTGACGGGCTTAATCAGGAAGGGCGAGCATTGTCTCGCCCTTTTTTTAATCAGGAATAAACGAAATGAAGGTTTTTCAATGCGGGCGTACCCGTTTTGCGCTCGAAGGTGAACACTATCGCCCACTTGTCATGGGTATCCTGAACATCACGCCGGATTCCTTTTCGGATGGAGGGAAATATTTTTCCCTGCCTTCGGCATTGAAACATGCAAAAAAGATGATTGCCGACGGTGTCGACATTATCGATATCGGGGCAGAATCATCCAGGCCAGGTTCCGAACCGGTGCCCTTGCAGGAAGAACTGGACCGGGTCATACCCGTCATTAAAGCCCTGAAGGATTGTGGTAAACCGCTGTCCATTGATACCTATAAACCGGAAGTCATGGTTGAGGCCATCGCTGCCGGGGCTGACATGATCAACGATATCTGTGGCTTCCAGTCTGACGCATCCATTGAAGCGGTTAAAGGCAGTTCGTGCGGATTGTGCGTCATGCATATGCAGGGCGATCCGAAAACCATGCAGGAAAACCCCCGTTACGGCAATGTCACCCTTGAAGTGACCGGTTTCCTGGAAAATCAGGTCAAGTGGATGGAAGAGGCCGGTATCGAAAAAGACCGCATCTGTATTGATCCGGGATTTGGCTTTGGAAAAACGCTGGAAGATAATATCATTCTGTTAAAGCATCTCGATTTCATGAAGGAAAAACTGGATCTGCCAGTATTGGCCGGCCTGTCACGAAAATCGGTGGTTGCGCAACTGACCGGCAAGCCGGTCGACAGAAGGTTGGCAGGCAATCTCGCGATAGCCCTGTCAGCGGTGGAGCATGGGGCAGCCATCGTCCGGGTCCATGAAGTCGCTGAAACGGTCGACGCCTTGAAGGTCTGGCTGGCGACGCGGTAAAAAACTTATACGATTTGAAAAGTCAAAAAATGAAACGTCAATATTTCGGAACAGATGGAGTACGCGGGCAGGTCGGACAATCGCCTATCACACCCGATTTTGTGATGAAACTGGGTTATGCTGCCGGAAAGGTATTGACCCGGACGAGCCTGTCACAATCCACTCCTGCCGTCCTGATCGGCAAGGATACCCGCATTTCAGGGTATATGCTCGAAGCTGCCCTGCAGGCAGGACTTTCGGCTGCCGGGGTTGACGTGATGTTGTCCGGCCCGATGCCGACACCAGCCGTATCCTACCTGACACGCGCCCTGCGCCTTTCTGCCGGTATTGTCATATCCGCTTCGCACAATCCTTATCAGGACAACGGCATCAAGTTCTTTTCTGCGACCGGCAACAAACTCCCGGATGACATGGAATATGAAATCGAGTCCATGATCGACAAGCCAATGGAATGCGCCTCGTCGGAATTTTTGGGTAAGGCGAAAAGACTCGATGACGCACAAGGGCGGTACATTGAGTTCTGCAAGAGTACATTCCCGTCCGATTATGACCTCCGTGGCATGAAAATCGTCGTCGATTGTGCCAATGGTGCCGCTTACAATACCGCTCCCTGCGTATTCCATGAACTCGGGGCAGACGTCATTTCCATCGGCGTCCAGCCCAATGGCCTGAACATCAATGACAATTGTGGAGCGACATCAATCGGTTCGCTGGTGTCTGCCGTGCTGGAAAACAGGGCTGACCTCGGCATTGCACTGGATGGCGATGCCGACAGGCTGATCATGGTTGACGGGGAAGGACAGGTCTATAACGGCGACCAGCTCCTGTACCTGATCGCAAAAGACAGGATGGCATACAGTGACGTCAAGGGTGTTGTCGGTACGCTGATGACCAACATGGCCGTTGAAATCGCGTTCAGGGAACGGCAGATCGGTTTTGTTCGTGCCAACGTGGGTGACCGTTACGTTCTTGAAGCCCTGCAGGAAAAAGGCTGGGTTCTCGGTGGCGAAGGTTCAGGGCACCTGATCTGTCTGGACAAGCA
>JAEYIG010000177.1 GCA_023409175.1 Pseudomonadota bacterium | reverse complement strand
TGACGGCAACGCAATGGATTTCCCTGTTGAACAAGGTCATCGACGAAAAAAGATTCACCCTCTTATTGCAAACCGTCATGGCAGCCGAAGACCCTGCCGTCATCAGGCAGCAGGAAGTGTTGCTGCGCATCGCCAACGATGAAAACAAACTGATTCCGGCCAGCATCTTCATCCCGATGATCCATCATCATGGCCTGACGAAAGCGCTCGACAAGATGATTGTCACTGCCGTTCTGGAACAGTTGTCCAGACAGGAAAATCTGGCTGGCAGCGTTTCCATAAACCTTATGCCCGCTTCAATACAGGATCCGGAATTCGTGACATGGCTTTCGTCGACCCTTAAATCACGTCCGCAACTGTCCAGACGCATCCTGTTCGAGCTGGATGATTATGGCATTTCACAGAACCTGCATGCCGCACTGAACCTGCAACAGGCTATCGCTTCTTCAGGAGCGGGCATCGGTATCGACCATTTCGGCAGAAACATCACTGCACTGAGTTCTCTTGGCAGTCTGAAACCTGTTTATCTGAAAATCGACGGCAGTTTCATCCGGAACATCGACTCCAACCGGGACAACCAGCAATTTGTTGAATTGCTTGTGAACATGGCTCACGCCCAGGACATTCTGGTCATTGCCGAATCCATTGAAAACAATGACGAAATGGAAATGGTCCGCAAGCTCCGTGTCGATGGCCTGCAGGGCTATGCCTTGCACCGTCCGGAAGTCTGGATCAGCAATATTCCGGATACATCAAGGTAATTCCATGAACCATTCAGGCTGCAATTATCTGTTTTCCAGACAAATAGTTGTGGCTTTCGTTTTTTCGGCTCCTGAAAATTTTCTCGCCTTGAATAGTCCTGAGATTTTCCGTTTTTTTCTCCATTTTGAGACAGCTTTCATGTTTATTTCCATATAACATAGTGCCAGTTTACTATTGGCAATATGGCAATAAGACAAATATGTTTTTTTGTCATAAAATGAATTAAACGTTTCCCCAATGAAACCCATGCTGTAAACACGATGTGAAAAAAACGTTGGAGCCTCACCTTATGCGGGAGAGGTTCTTCTTCAATATATCTGGCTCAGATAACCTGCCGGGATACAGCTATGCCATACGTACAGCGAAATGAAAAAGGCGAAATCGTCGCACTGACTGCAGATTCCACCAGCGAAAATGACCAGCCCATGGGACTGGACAATCCTGAAGTCCTGCAATTTCTGGCTGGCGGCAATCATGCTTCCAAAGGGGATCATTATTTCGAAATGCTCGCGCAGGATCTCCAGCAGATCCGTATTCTCGAGGATCTGATTGATTTGCTGACGTCAAAGGGCATCATCATGTTTTCCGAACTGCCCGTTGCCGCACAACAGAAAATCCTGAACAAGAAAAGCATCCGTGAAAGTCTTGATCATGCGGCTGACATTCTCGTGCGGGATGAAGCGCCTCTCTTATAGTTAACTTTCTTAATTCTGTATTCATTTTTCAGATACTGAAATGACAGACACTACCGACAAAACATGGAAAATTCCAGTCGACGCACTGATGTCAGACGATCCGCTCTTGCGATGCCTGGTTATCCTGACGCGCCTATACCAGCATCCCTATTCGGCCCAGACACTGACTGCCGGATTGCCGCTTGAAGACGGTAAACTCAATCCTGAATTGTTCCTGCGCGCCGCCAACCGTGCCGGTTTGACCTCCCGCGTCACCAAGCGCGATCTGCTCGACATTTCTGCGCTGACTTTCCCTGTCGTCCTGCTCCTGAAGAACGGTAACGCCTGCGTTGCGACCGCCCGTAACGAAGCCAACGTCTGGACAGTCATCCAGACAGAATCCGACGGCGGAGAAATCCAGATATCCAACGACGAGCTGGCCAAGTTCTATTCGGGATTTGCCATTTTCAGCCGCCCCACATTCCGCTTCGATTCCCGGGCCCATGAATATGAAACGCCAAAAAGCGAACACTGGTTCTGGAGCGTTTTCCGGCAGTCATGGCCCCTGTATTCGGAAGTTTTGATCGCTTCCCTGCTGATCAATATTTTCGCGCTGGTGACTCCATTGTTTACGATGAACGTCTATGACCGGGTCGTTCCGAATCAGGCATATGAAACCCTTGTGGTATTGGGTATCGGCATCCTGATCGTCTATGTTTTCGACCTGATCATGAAAACGCTACGGGCCTATTTCCTTGACGTGGCCGGAAAGCGGGTCGACCTTATCTTGTCGTCAACGATATTCGAAAAGATCATGGGATTGAAAGCGGCCGTCCGTCCGCGCTCGGTAGGCAGTCTTGCCAACAATCTGCAGGAATTCGAGATGTTCCGTGATTTCATCACGTCTGCGACGATCACGACCCTGATCGATTTGCCTTTCACGGTCCTTTTCCTGCTGATCATATTGTGGATTGGCGGCCCGGTCGTTCTCGTACCGATTGCGGCCATTCCGATCATCATCCTCGTTGCACTGGCGCTGCAACGTCCCCTGCAAAGTGTCATCCAGAAAAGTTTCAGGGTAGGTTCGCAGAAACATGCCACCCTGATTGAAACCCTGACCGGGCTGGATACCATCAAGGCCGTGGACGCTGAAGGCATTGCCCAGAGAAAATGGGAAAGGATTATCGGCGAGCAGAGCGACCTCAGTCTCCGATCGAAACTGCTCACGACTGCCATCGTCAACCAGTCAGGTCTTTTCCAGCAACTGGCCTATGTGGGTGTCGTCATTGTCGGCGTTTTCCTGATCACCAACAACATGTTGACCATGGGCGGACTGATCGCCTGTTCCATGCTGACCGGCCGTGTCACCGCCCCGCTGGCTCAGGTTGCCAGCCTGATTACCCGTTACTATCAGGCACGTGCTGCCGTGCAGGGAGTGGACGACATCATGAAGCTGCCGGTAGAAAGGACTCCCGGCAAAAACTACATTCATCGTCCGGTCCTGCGCGGAGACATCGAATTCCGCAACGTGACTTTCGCCTATCCCGACCAGAGTATTCCGGCACTGAAAAACGTCTCGTTCAAGATACGTCAGGGAGAACGCGTGGGCATCATCGGACGTATCGGTTCCGGGAAATCGACGCTTGAAAAACTGATTCTGGGCATTTACGAACCGAATGAAGGCTCTGTCTGGGTAGACGGTGTCTATCTCCAGCAGATCGATCCGGCGGACCTTCGCAGAAACATCGGTTATATCCCTCAGGACGTCATGCTTTTCTTCGGATCGGTGAAAGACAACATCGTATTGGGCGCGCCTTACGTTGATGACGCCATGATGTTGCGGGCCGCTGAAATCGCAGGCGTGACCGAATTCGTCAATCGTCATCCACAGGGATTCGACATGCAAATCGGCGAAAGGGGTGAAGGCCTCTCTGGCGGCCAGAGACAATCTGTGGCAAACGCCCGGGCATTGTTGCTCGACCCTCCGATTTTCATCCTGGATGAACCGAGCAATTCGCTTGACAACCGTTCGGAAGAAAATTTCAAGAAACGTCTCGCTGCACAGCTTGGAAATCACACATTATTACTGGTAACTCACCGCGCATCCCTGCTGACTCTGGTCGATCGGCTGATTGTCATGGATAACGGCCTCATCATTGCGGATGGCCCAAAAGAACAGGTTATGCAGGCATTGTCTGGAGGAAAATTGCATGTCGCAAAAGGCTGAAATGGCAGATAGCAAAGGGCGGCTGGACAGGTTCAAGGAGTGGATTCTTCCCCCTAATGATCCCAACGCCCCCATCCGCGAGGATATCCGGTTCATGCCGACCCGGCTGGGAGCCTTTTTCCTGAACCCGCCCAAGGCCAGTTTCCTGATCATCCGTTATACCCTGATTCTGTTCGTGATCGCCATTTTATGGGCCTGTTTCTCGCCTATTGATGAAATCACTCGTGCAGAAGGGAAAGTCATCCCGTCCAGCAACGTTCAGGTCATCCAGAATCTGGAAGGGGGCATTGTCAGTGAGATACCGGTCCAGATCGGGCAACTCGTCCATAAAGACGACATCGTCATGAAACTCGATGAAACCCGTTTTGCCTCCTCAGCAGATGAAAGCAAGGCCAGCATCAGCGTGTTGCAGGAACAGGTCAACCAGCGCGCACAGGAAATCGCTGAAAAACGCTCCCGTCTTTCACAACTTCAGCAGAGCTACGCCTATATCAACAAGGAATTGCAGATGTCCAAGCCTTTGCTGGCGCAGGGTGTGGTATCTGAAGTCGAAATCCTGCGTTTGCAACGTCAGGTCTCGGATCTCCGGGGGGAAATGGAGGCGAACCGGCTCGCCATTCCACGTCTGGAATCGCAACTGGCTGAAGCGAAAGCGAAGCTCGAAGGGGCATCCGCTTCCAGTCTGGCAGCCAAGGACAGGCTAGACCGGACAACCATCCGTTCACCCATGGAAGGTATCATCAAGACGATCAACGTCAATACGGTCGGGGGCGTCATCCAGCCCGGCATGAACGTCATGGAAATTGTCCCGGTTGAAGACAAGCTGCTGGTCGAAGCGCGTGTCCGCCCCAGTGATGTCGGTTTCCTGAAAGTCGGACAGCCCGCGATGGTCAAGATCTCGGCTTACGATTTCTCCATATACGGTGGTCTCGAGGCAGAGGTAGAAAACATTTCGGCAGACTCCATTACCAATGACAAGGGCGAAAGCTTTTATCTGGTTCGCGTCAGGACGAAGAAAAACTACCTCGGCTCGGATGAGAAACCGCTACCGATCATTCCGGGCATGATGGCATCGGCGAGTATCAAGACGGGAAGCAAGAGCCTGATGACGTATCTCCTGAAACCGATCTTCAAGGCAAAAGCGGATGCCCTGACCGAGAGATAATCCCGGAAAACCGCATTGGCATAATCAAAAAGGCACCAGATAAGGTGCCTTTTTTGTTTTTAGGGAGACAGCATTTATTATGGCAGCACCACACTCAATCGTTTCTGGACATGAAAACCACCAGTTGCAACCGGTCCTTCACGTTGAGTTTGTCGAATATGGAGCTCAAATGAGCCTTCACTGTCCTTTCTGCGATATCCAGTTCTTTTGCGAGCGCCTTATTGCTGTAGCCTTTTGCGATCAGTTTGGCGATTTCCATCTCACGTTTCGTCAGGCAACTCAATGCTTCCGGTTCTTCATGTGCAGCGTCTGTTTTTACGTCTTCCTTCTGCAACGCGGAACTGACATGCAGGGAAGACTCCCGAAGTCTTGCCATCAATGCCGGAATCCCGGAAGACGACAGCCATACCCCTTTTCTGGACACCACAGAAAGGATCTTGCGGCATTCGGATTCTCCGAAGGCAGGAGGACAACAGGCTACCGCACCAATGGCAAGGCAGGCCAGTTCTGCCCTGGGCGAAAAAGCAATTCCTCCAACGATAAGCCTTGCCTGATCTTTCAGGGAGACGACCTTTTTCAGAACTTCCGAGTCTCTGGCTCCCGGAACATTCATATCCAGCACAATCAGCTCTGCCGGATTGGATGACAGGAAATCATTCAACGCGGCAATGGAGTCCTGCAATTTGACAGTCACCTTGTTTCCGCTCACTTTTATCCAGCGCGCGGCAAACTTTTCATTGGACGTAACGATGACATACATGAAGGTGACCTTGAACGATTAATCTGAAAAAATTCTGACAGCAACTTCTGCCACGTAACTTTGACAGCTCTTTTTTGTCAATGTTACAAGAAATTTAAAATTTCCTCTCGGTAATCTTTCTTTCAGGCATATTTCGTTATAAAAAAAACCACAAACCCCCTTTCAGTAACGGAGCTTATCCACCCGGCCGATAATGCCTGTTGCGGATTCATAATCACCCTTGGCAAATTCCCGTTTATAGTGATATTTTAATAGAGTAGCCTTTGGACCTTGAAAGAGCTTTTATTTTGAGGCCGTCAACTGATTGCACTTCCTGTCAAACAT
>JAEYIG010000151.1 GCA_023409175.1 Pseudomonadota bacterium | reverse complement strand
GGTCGAGGGCATGATGTTCGAGCCCTCATCGGCCAACCGCGCCCTTGAACTGTTGGGCAAGCATATGAAGATGTTTACCGACAAGATGGACATGACGTCGAACGGCCAGACCCTGCAATCGGGCGTCCTGCTGGTGCCTGCCGTGCCGACTCAGGAAGAGTGGGAAAAAGGAATTTCATCCTCTGACTGAATGCGGGATCAGTCGAAAACGAATGCGGGTACTGTCGGCCTGCCGCCCAATGCGGGGTGGCTGACAGTTAGCGAAATCCCAAAAGGGGTTTCTGGTTACGAAGAGAAAGGAAACAGATATGAATGAATATGAAATGAATCGGGGCGCAGGTTCCCAAAATGAATACCAGCCGGTGATTGACCGTTTGCGGGAAATCGCCTCGCGTGGCATGAGAAGGAATCCTGAGGATGTCGATCCGGCCATGTTGAGGCAGTATGAGCTGGCCGGAAGCCAGGGTGGCCAGATGATGGGCAAGGAAGCGCTGGATTCCCTGCAACAGCTGATGGGCAATCCGGAAGTGATGAGACGGATGAAAGACTGGATGAATGAAGGCGGCATGATGGAGCAGCACTCGCAGAACCCCGAGCAGGCTGCCAGCCTCCCTGGCATGCCGCCTCCACAGTCTTTCCCTGACGGTTCGACGCCTTACAGCCGTCTGCAGGACCGTATCAACAGCATCGGAAGGGGCAATGCGCCCGGCCGACGCAATGGCGGTAACGGTAACGGCGGTTACTGAACCGGCAGGATAGTCATGCCGGTCTTGTGTTGAAGGAAGCGGGAAGTCCGGGCAAACCGGGTTTTCCCGCTTTTGCGGTTTTGGGCTCCGGAAAACGGAAAAGATGTGGAGAAAACCCCTTTCCAACAGCAGGAGCCGGTATCTGAAAGGAGGTAAATCATGAATCCTGACCAAATCGGACCTGTCAATAGTGTGGTATCCGATAACGGGGCGAACCATAAAGAAACGGGCGACAGCGAACCGAACGTCATCTGGAAACCGCTGCCGGGATCACAGACCCGTTTTTTGACCTGTCCGGTATTCGAGGCATTGCTGGAAGGCACGCGTGGCGGCGGAAAGACCGATGCGCTTCTGATGTCGTTTGCACAATATTGCGGACGCGGGTTTGGCGAACACTGGCGGGGAGTCCTGTTCCGTCTGACCTATCCGCAACTGGCTGACGTGGTCGCCAAATCCAAGCGCTGGTTTTATTCGATATTTCCTGGTGCCAGATTCAATGAATCGGACTACCGGTGGACATGGCCGGACGGGGAAATCCTCTATTTCCGCTATGGCGCGACGGAAGACGACTACTGGAATTACCACGGACATGAATATTGCTGGCTCGGGTTTGAGGAACTGACCAACTGGAAAGACCTGTCCTTTTTCGAGGCCATGCTCTCGACTTGCCGTTCCTCTTTTCCGGGAATGCCCCGCATGATCCGTGCCACGTGCAATCCCTTCGGGGTGGGGCACGGCGCCGTCAAGGCACGCTACAAAATCGGGGAAATCTCTGCCGGAACCATTATCCGCGAAGAAGGGCAACAGCCCCGCGTGCGCATCCATTCCTCGATCTATGAAAACGAGCATTTGCTGAAAAACGACCCGAACTACCTGCCGACCCTCGAAGCCATCACCGACCCGAACCGGAAAAAGGCATGGCTTCTGGGCGACTGGGATATCCACGTCGGCTCGTTTCTGGAAGGCGTGTGGGACAAGAGCAGACACGTCATCGACCCTTTCCCGATCCCATCCTCCTGGACAGTCTGGAAAGCGATGGACTGGGGGTATGCCGCCCCGTATGCCGTTTACTGGTTTGCGATGGATGCTGATGGCTGTATCTACCTGTGGCGTGAACTCTATGGTGCAGGCGAAAAGGCCGGACAGGGCAGCCGGGAAGGCGCGGCAGAGGTCGCCAAAAAGATCAGGCGTATCGAGGAACACGATGAGCGGCTGGGCTATGAATACCGACTGAACCTGGCCGACCCGTCGATCTTTTCCAAAAACGGGACTGACCGTTCCATCGGGCAGATTTTCAAAGACAACGGCGTGAAGTGGCTGGAAGCCTGGAATGCGAAAGGCTCCCGCGTCAATGGGGCTCAGGAAATCATCCGGCTGTTGGCCGAAGGCAAGCTGAAGGTTTTCAGGACGTGCAAACACTGGTTAAGGACAGTGCCGGGCTTGCCGCCGGACGACCTGAACCCGGAAGACGTGGATACGACTGTCGAAGACCATGCCTGGGACGCCACGCGTTATGGCGTCATGAGACGCCGACGATCACCGGAAACGCCCGGAAGCGGGGACGAACCCGACGGGCTGGATAACGGCGTCGATATCGGAAGCGACGGGCTTCACCGGATCAGGGTTTAAGACAATCGGACGAAAAAGCCCGGTACGGCAACAGGATACCGGGCTGTGAGAATTGAAAGGAAATAATAATATGGCCGACAACGGATACATCTGGAACAGTGACTTTGGCAGGAAGCCAAAGAAAGACCCATATGACAATCCCATGGGATTCACCGGGAAACCTTCCGGCATCACAAGCGACGCCGAAGCCATTAACCGGCAAAGCCGTGAGACCGACAATGCCATCGGGGCGGAAGCCTTGCGGCAGCGAAAAGCCGACCCGGTCAGGATACCTGAAACCGAACCCGTCAGACCGGCACCGGCGCCAGCCATTGAACCCCAACCGGAAAAAACGGACAAACAGGACACGAACGGAAACCGTTTCGGCTACGCCGACAAAGCCTACGTTACCGGCGGGGACGAAACCGCCAAAAGGGACAGGGAATACGAAGACAACCTGAAAATGGATTCAGGCAACGAAGGCTTCATTGTGCCCCCAGTGTCCCGGGAAAAAAATGAAAGCTATCCCGACGAGAGACAAAAACTCCAGGAAAATGCCGCCAACGAAGGTTTCACCATAGGGGACAGCGAAAGCTACCGCCAACTGGAAGCCGAATCCCAAAAGCGGATAGAAAACCTGACCGCCTTTCTGGGGACATTCCTGGAAGGCAATGAGAAAGAGGAACGGTTCGCCAACGGGCTGCCCGCGCCGGGAGAAGCCCATCAGAGCATCAAGGACATGGACGATTCGACCTTTGGTCAGGGCTTAAGGGATTTGTATCACAGTGGGGCTCGTGGAATGTATGAATTGGGAAACCGTAGCCTTTCCGGAATGTCTATCATGGATGATGAAATGAAAAAACCATATCAATTCTTGCGCAATCCGGTTGATCCCTATTTTCTCTGGAACATGGGGCAAAAGACGTTTGGCAATGGCTCCATGGACACCCAATACGAAATCTACAGGCAGAAACAGGCCTTGAGAGAAAAAGCGCGGGAACACGAAAACCGGCTAAGCAATGATAACCGGGAAGCCAGCATAAAAAATCCGGGATACCTTGGCGTAAAAGAGGCCGGGAACTTCGTCAGGAACCTGCCGAGCATGTTAATGGCAGCGGGAATCGTCGGGCAGATGGGAGCGCAATACGAACTGTACTATCAGGCCATGGCGGGAGCCATGGATGAATA
>JAEYIG010000126.1 GCA_023409175.1 Pseudomonadota bacterium | reverse complement strand
TTTCCCAACCGCCACGGTTTCCACGTGGATGATGACGCCTGATATGCTTCACTTCGACAGTGAAGGTGTCGGTGCGCTCGTTTCTTTTCCCGATATTTTCACCGCCGGAGTTCTCTTCGATTAATGAGGGCGTTGCTGACGCTTTGATATATGAAAAAAGGATTGTGAAAAAATGAGCTGGCTTGCGGTAGGTGTGGGCGCTGCGATTGGCGCATGGTTAAGGTGGTGTCTCGGGATGTGGCTGAATACCGTCCACCAGCATATTCCGCTGGGTACGCTGGTAGCCAATCTGGTCGGCGGTTTCATCATCGGGATGGCGACGTCGTTTTTCTTCTGGCACAACAACCTGAGCCCGGAATGGCGGTTGTTTATCATTACGGGTTTTCTCGGAGGGTTGACGACTTTCTCGACTTTTTCAGCCGAGACGGTCCTGATGTTGCAGAGAGGGGAATACATCTGGGCAGCTCTTCAGGTGCTTTTGCATGTGGCCGGTTCCATCCTGATGTGCATTGCCGGGTTTGCGGCTTATCGTTACCTGTCAACACTCTGATCGAAAATTTTTCAAAAAGTTTGTTTCCGTTCCGTATTTCGCAATGAAAAAATGCTTGAAATGAGGCATGCTTATCCCAATATGATAGAAATGTTAGATATTGGGAGATTGCAATGCGTCAAGACAAGTTGACTACAAAATTACAAGAAGCCATTGCAGATGCACACAGTAAGGCTGTCGGCAACGATAACCAGTATGTTGATCCTGTACATCTGCTGTCGGCTTTACTGGAGCAGGATGACGGAAGCGCCAAATCCCTGTTGCAACGGGCAGGCGTGAATGTCAATAAACTGACAAGTTCCCTGAGATCCGCCGTTGACCGGTTGCCGAAAGTATCCGGAACGGGCGGTGACGTCCAGATCGGCCGTGAACTGATGAACGTGTTGAATCTGGCGGATAAGGAAGCCCAGAAACGTAACGACCAGTTCATTGCCAGTGAAATGATCCTTCTGGCGCTGTTGGACGACAAGTCCGAAGCGGGCCGTCTTGCGCGTGAAAGCGGTTTGTCGCGCAGTGCTCTTGAAGCGGCGATCAAGGCCGTCCGCGGGGACGCGAACGTCAATTCCGCCGATGCGGAAGGCCAGCGTGAAGCCCTGAAAAAATATACGCTCGACCTGACCGAGCGGGCACGTCAGGGCAAGCTCGATCCTGTGATTGGCCGTGACGATGAAATCCGCCGCGCCATTCAGGTCCTGCAGCGCAGGACGAAAAACAATCCAGTCCTGATCGGTGAACCGGGGGTCGGCAAGACCGCGATTGTCGAAGGGCTGGCACAGCGTATCGTGAATGATGAAGTGCCTGAAAGCCTGAAGGGCAAGCGGGTGCTGGCGCTCGATATGGCCGCGTTGCTGGCTGGTGCGAAATTCCGGGGTGAGTTCGAGGAACGCCTGAAAGCGGTTCTGAATGAACTGGCGAAAGACGAAGGGCAGGATATCGTTTTTATCGACGAAATCCATACGATGGTAGGTGCAGGCAAGGCCGAAGGCGCAATGGATGCGGGCAATATGCTGAAACCGGCCCTTGCCCGTGGTGAATTGCATTGCGTCGGTGCGACGACGCTGGATGAATACCGCAAGTACATCGAAAAGGATGCCGCTCTGGAACGCCGTTTCCAGAAGATCATGGTCGATGAACCGACCGTTGAGGATACGATTGCGATTTTGCGTGGCCTGCAGGAAAAATACGAGTTGCATCATGGCGTCGAGATTACCGATCCGGCGATTATCGCCGCAGCGGAATTGTCGCAGCGTTATATCACCGACCGTTTCCTGCCGGACAAGGCGATCGACCTGATCGACGAGGCGGCTTCGCGTATCAAGATGGAGATCGATTCCAAGCCGGAAGTCATGGACAAGCTGGATCGCCGTATCATCCAGTTGAAGATCGAACGCGAAGCGGTCAAGAAGGAAACGGATGAGGCATCCCTGAAACGTCTGGCGCTGATCGAGGAAGAAATCAGCAAGCTGGAAAAGGAATATGCCGATTACGACGAGATCCTGAAAGCGGAAAAAGCGGGTGTGGAAGGTTCCAAACACATCAAGGAAGAAATCGAAAAAGTCCGGCAACAAATGGAGGAAGCCAAACGGCGAGGCGATTTCCAGAAGATGTCCGAACTGATGTACGGCAAATTGCCTGAACTGGAAAAAGCGCTCGCGGCGGATGACAAGAAGGAATCCACAATGGAAACCGAACATCCGAAACTGTTGCGTACGCATGTGGATGCCGAGGAAATCGCGGAAGTCGTTTCCCGTGCGACAGGCATTCCGGTTTCCAAGATGATGCAGGGTGAACGTGACAAGCTCCTGCACATGGAAGATTACCTGCATAAACGGGTTGTCGGCCAGCATGAGGCGATCGTAGCCGTTTCCGAAGCGATCCGCCGTTCCCGTGCCGGGCTCTCCGATCCGAACAGGCCTTACGGTTCGTTCATGTTCCTTGGTCCGACCGGTGTCGGCAAGACCGAGTTGTGCAAGGCACTGGCTTCTTTCCTGTTCGATACTGAAGACGCGATGATCCGTATCGACATGAGTGAATTCATGGAAAAACATTCGGTCGCACGTCTGATCGGCGCGCCTCCGGGATATGTCGGTTACGAAGAAGGCGGCTATCTGACCGAGGCGGTCCGTCGCAAACCGTACAGTGTCATTTTGCTGGACGAAATCGAGAAAGCGCATCCGGACGTGTTCAACGTGCTGTTGCAGGTTCTGGACGACGGACGCATGACCGACGGGCAGGGACGGACGGTGGA
>JAEYIG010000103.1 GCA_023409175.1 Pseudomonadota bacterium | reverse complement strand
ATCGGCCTGTTTCCAGTCGCTTCGCCTGTTGTCCTCTTCCGGCAGGACAGTCCGTTTTTTTTCTTCAGGCTGTTTCATAAATGGCTCCATTTTTCAGGGGAAAACGTCTCCAGTGTATGAAATATCCGGCATCCCGCTTTTGTGAAAATTCAAAGGGAAAAACGGTCTTCCCCGTTTTTTTATTGTGAACTGACAGGAATCGGTTTTTGTCCGATAAAATATCCGGATGGTCAAACACATGATGGATAAAGGCAAAAAAGGAAAAAACATGATGAATGACGTCTCGGTAACGGAAATGCCGCTTGCACCGCTGGAAGGCCTGTCCCCCCTTCTCTCGCCTGATATCCATACGGTCATTCTCGGGTCTTTCCCAAGCCGGGAATCGCTGGCGGCCAGCCAGTATTACGCCCATCCCCGCAACCAGTTCTGGCGACTCCTCTCTGAAGTGCTGGATGACGATCTGGCCGGTTTGCCTTATGAAAAGCGGCTGCCCCGCCTGCTGGCGCACGGGATCGGGTTATGGGACGTGATTTCCATGTGCGAACGCGAAGGGAGTCTTGATTCCCGGATCAAACAGGCGGTTGCCAACGATTTCGGACGCCTGAAAACGGAATGCCCGAAACTGAAACGTGTCTGTTTCAACGGCAAAGTCGCGGGCAGTTATGCCGAACGCCTGCAAAGCGCCGGTTTCGAAACGCTCGTCCTCCCTTCTTCCTCTCCTGCCTATGCAAGCCGTTCTTTTGGGGACAAGCTCGCCATCTGGAAAAAAATATTGGATTAGCCTGTTTATTTGTCGGGCGCTTCAGGTAAAATTTTCAGGGTATGGCAGCAAGGTGTCCGGTCACGAAAACAGCGTTTTCGAAAAATGTTTCCGGATGGTCTTTTTCTATTTATGGAATGGAAGATTTTATGAAACTGGTTCGTTATGGCAACCCCGGAAAAGAAAAGCCCGGCCTGATCGACGCAGATGGAAAACTGCGCGACCTTTCCGGCAAGATCGACGACCTCACGCCGGAACAACTGTCAGACACGGCACTCGCCAGACTGGCAAAACTCGATCCGGCAAAGCTGCCGGAAGTCGAAGGCAATCCCCGTCTTGGCGTGCCGGTCTCTTTCATCAGCAAATATATCGCCATCGGCATCAATTACATTGAACACGCCGAGGAAGCCAAGATGAGAATCCCGCGTGAACCGATCGTGTTCATGAAAGCCGTGAGCTGTATCTGCGGCCCTAACGACAATATCATCCTGCCGAAAGATTCCCGGAAATCCGATTGGGAAATCGAACTGGGCGTCGTGATCGGCAAAAAGGCACAGTACATCTCCGAAGAGGACGCGCTGGATTACGTCGCCGGGTATTGCGTGACAGACGACCTTTCAGAACGTGAATTCCAGATCGAACGCGGCACGCAGTGGGACAAGGGCAAAGGCTGCGACACGTTCGGCCCGATTGGCCCCTGGCTGGTGACGCGTGACGAGGTGCCTGACCCGCAGAACCTGGACGTCTGGCTGGACGTGAATGGCGAAAGGATGCAGAAAGGCAATACGAAAACGATGATTTTCTCTGTTGCCAGGATCGTCAGCTACCTCTCGCATTTCATGACCCTGATGCCGGGAGACGTGATTGCGACCGGTACCCCTCCGGGAGTCGGACTGGCGCGCGACCCGCAGGTTTTCCTGAAACCGGGTGACATCGTTGTCGCCGGTGTCGAGAAACTGGGCGAACAGCGCCAGAAAGTCGTGGCGTGGCCCGGTAAATAAGCCAGGTTTTTCCTGAAGAAACGGAAGCTGCCTTTACAGGGCAGCTTTTTTGTCACCTTTCCCATATGACCGGGAAAGGACTGGAATGGCAGTAAACCCCTTTTCCACTTCTCAAGGTTTTTTCCGGTATTGCGGTACCGCAAGCCCACCCCCCTCAAAGAGCGCTATCGTTAAATCGCTTATATTTTTTGGTGTCGCGGATATTGTTTCATTTCAACAGGTTGGACAATGAATATTCCCGAGGAGAATGTCAGTTTTCTGGGCGTCCGGTTCAGGGCCGATCCGGCGACGGGACGGTTCGTGGAAGAATACGACCCCAACGTCGCCTTTGACGAGACATATGTCGAAAATGTCGATCCTTTTGCCTGGAACCATTTCGGCAAGAGCCAGAACCGTTACCGGCCCCGCAATACCCCGCTTCATCTGGTGATCAATCATGAATATTACGAACACAGCCATACGTGAGATCAAGATCGTCAATCCGGACGTCGTTTTCGACGGCGAACGGATCCACCCGGAAAACCTGGACCTGCATATGCTGGAAGCGTCGCTGGACCATCCTGTCGTGCTGGTGGAAAAGCACAAGATCCATTCGGGAAGGCACGAACTGATGGGCTTGCATTACCAGTTGCCTCCCCACACGCAGGAAAAGCTGGTGCACGTCCCGAACGGCGAGACGTTTCAGGTGGCCGTCGACCTGCGAAAATCCTCTCCGGATTTCGGCAAATGGGTCGGTACCGTCATATCCGATGAGAACGGAAGCTATTTCTGGGTTCCGGAAGGGTTCGCCCACGGGTTCATCACCCTCTCCGACTTTGCCGATACCATCGTCAGCGTTACGGCGCCGTTTTACAAGGAAAGCGAACGGTGTATCCGCTGGGACGATCCGGCCATCGGGATCGACTGGCACGGCCTCATCGCACCGAGGGTTTCCATGAAAGACCTTGAAGGCAAACTGCTGTATGAGGCGGAAGTGTTTCCGTAAGTGGAGACGCCTGATCACAAATGAGAAAACCATTCTCCGTTGCGGCTTAAGAGGCCTGATTTTTACCTGACTGCATCATTACGTTCCTTTTCCCGGGCGGCTTCCGCTTTTTTTGCCCACTGTTCAGACAGGGCTTTGTTGGCTGGAATGTGTTTGTAACCGTACTGATAGAATCTCGAGAGCTTTTCCATGGCTTTCACGTTCCCTTGATGAGCGCTCTTGTCATACCAGTAAAGGGCTTTGTCTATATCACGTGGAATGGCCAGTCCTGCACGGTAGTATTCGGCGAGATTGTATTGGGCAGCATAATCACCTTTTTCTGCGGCTCTCTTGAACAAAGCGAATGCTTTTTCATTATCTTGTATTCCGCCCAGACCTTTACTGTAAAGTGCCCCTAAATTGACCATGGCATCTACATTATTTTGTATGACGGCTTTTTGATACCATTGACGTGCTTTAACATAATTTTGTTGAAGGCCTTCACCCTTTTCATAGGCAACGCCAAGGTTATATTGAGCGTCGGCATATCCTTTTAAAGCTGAGCGCTGATACCATTGAAATGCTTTTTCACGATCCTGCTTCACACCTTGGCCAAAATCGTACATAACCCCAATATCGTACATGGCTTCCGGATTTCCCTGAGCTGCTGCCTTGCTATACCAGAACATCGCTTTTTGGTAATCCTGTTTAACAGAAATACCTTTTAAATACATGTATCCCAAAATACGTTGAACGCGAGGATTTTTTTGAGCGGTTGGTGTAGAAAAATAACCATATGCTTTTTTGTAATCTTCTTTTTTGTAATATTTCAATCCCTGAGTTACATCATCAGCGTACGCTGGCACTAAAAGAAAACAAGCCAACGAAAAAAAAATCAAAATGCGAAAATATATCCTTAAATCAATGGAATGTTTTCTGTACATATGGTCTTATCCCACTCTCTTGTTTTATCTGTTTCAACATATTATAAAATAAAGAAGTTTTATTATTTGGGTTTATCTTGCTGCCGTTTATTTTTCACAATTTGTTCAACCGCCTCATCAACAAACCCATTTGCAATACTGTCCGAGATAATCGAATCAATCACACGGCTAACCGGATCGAGAACCGTCTGGTACTCAAGTGGTGTCATTTTAACTGGCAAGCCGGTCGGCTGGAAATCCGATGCCAGCGTGCCGATGGCACCATAACCCAGAGCGGTTGCAAATTCCTCATTTCCCGTTTTTTCGTATACCCGCTGGTAGATGTCATTGGACAGTCTTGACCAGTTGTTCAGCGACAGGCTCATTCCCGCTATCGGCGCCACGCCTTTGACGGCCGACAACAGGGATACGCCCGCCACCCCGCCCAGTACGTTGCCGTATTTTTCACTGGCACGGTGGATGGCTTCGGCTGTGGGTTCCCTGAAGTGATAACGGGTTTTTTCATACTCAAGGTTTCTTGCGTCGTTTTGCGTGTCCTGTTCTTTCGCTCCCTCAAAACCCGTCTGGAACGGGGTTTTCCCGGTGTAGAGGTCGGGACGCTCGCTGGCCTTGTCGAATTCGGTTCCCCTGGATTCCTGTTTCATGAAATTCATGAACGAGTTGGCAAAGCCCTGATGGATACCGTTGACGTAAGGATGCGATTGCCCGGAAGCATTGTCGTAATCCAGATTGTCCACCGCCCTGTCCGTCTGCTCCACGGCTTCCAGTCCCGAGACCCGTTTGCCGTTTCCACGCATGGCCCTGAAAAGGGACGAGGTGGGCTGTTTTTCAAGGTCGTATTGTC
>JAEYIG010000040.1 GCA_023409175.1 Pseudomonadota bacterium | reverse complement strand
ACTGCCAGAGTGAAAAGGTGTATAGTAGTCGCGCGTAAATTGTCTTGAAATTCAGGCGTATAGATTATTTTTAGTATCTCCGTTCGATGCCGGCAAATTCAATACTGAAAAACCGTGGATTAGGCATAGCCATCGCTGTGTCCGTTCTGATACACGCCCTCGTGCTATCAGTAAAATTTGTCGTCCCCGGCGCAAACAGTTTCACGCAACCCGCTCCCGTTATCGAAGTCGTACTGAGCGGTGGAGGAGGCGGTACCGGAACCGGTTTCAGTGGTGGAGGCGAAACTATCAGCGAAACGGCCGGAAAAACTCAGGTAGTGACAGAAAAAGTGCCTGAGAAAGTACCGGAGAAACAGATCCCGACCCGCAAACCCGCCGAAAGCAGGCCAATCACTTCTCTTTCAAAACAGAGCAATCAAAAAAACATACCTCTTCCTGAAAAGAAAAAAGAGGCTTCTCAAAAAACGGTTGAAAGAGGTAACAATTATTCGGGGCAAGGTGGAACCGGTGGTGGCAGGGGCGATGGAGACTCGGTTGTGTTCAACAGGAACGCAAGAGGGGGATACGCTTTTGGCAATGGGAATGGCCCAGCCATCACGGCCAAGACAAGCGATGCTGCCGATGCCCTGTATTTCAAGTCGGTCCAGAAAAAAGTCGAGAACATCGGTGTCATAAATTTCCCACAAAAAAATGGGGCCCGCTTATACGGCCAACTGACCGTACGGATTAGCGTGTATCATGACGGCTCTCTTTATGAAAAATCGGGTGGGGTCAGTATTGTCAGGTCTTCCGGCAACCCGGCGCTGGATGCGGCCGCTTTGAATATCGTCAGGCGGGCAGCGCCTTTTGGCCGTTTTCGTGGAAATATCCGGATTATCATTACGCGTTTGAATTTTACGCGTGATCAGGGGATACGGTCTCAAGTAGTATCGACTTCTTCCTGATGTTTTTTCTGTTTTTCCTGTTTTTCCGTAAATTTCAAGTTCGCATAAATTCACTTTAAAGTTTTGTTATGCCTGATCGTTATGCCGTTATAGGGAATCCTGTCGCACACAGCAAATCACCCGACATTCATGCCTTGTTTGCGTCCGGGACGCAGCAGGATATGGAATATGGACGTTTGCTGGCACCGCTGGACGGTTTTAACGAAACAGTGAAAAAATTCATTGACGAAGGTGGCAAGGGACTGAATGTCACTGTGCCATTCAAATTCGAGGCATTCAATCTTGCAACGGAATTGTCACCGAGGGCAAGGATGGCCCGAGCCGTGAATACACTCTCTTTCAAAAACGGTATCGTGTATGGTGACAATACGGACGGCGCTGGTCTGGTTGCCGATATAACCGCAAATGCCGGCTTTTCCCTGTCGAATCGGCGGATTCTGCTATTGGGGGCGGGTGGCGCCGCTTATGGCGTGATGCTTCCCCTTCTTGAACAGAAGCCTGCCTTGATTCACATTGCAAACCGGAGTCTGGAAAAAGCGCAGGAACTGGCAAGACAGTTCGACCCATTCGGAAAAACAGAAGCCTCGGCTTATGAAGACTTGAACGAGTCTTATGACGTTATCATCAATGCGACCTCTGCCGGTCTGGCAAATGCGATGCCTCCTGTGCCAGAGATCATTTTTGGGGCCAATGCGTTGACCATTGACATGGTCTACGCAGACAAACCGACACCATTCATGCAATTTGCATCCAAGTGTGGAGCGCTAAGCCGTGACGGGTTCGGGATGCTGGTGGAACAGGCTGCCGAATCCTTTTTTGTCTGGCGCGGCGTCAAACCGGAAACCGGACCGGTATTTTCTTTTTTCGGACGCTGATAATGATGAAGATAAAAGAATTTATCGCGCTTTGCCGGAAATACTGGCGCTGGATCGTCTTTGTCCCATTGGGGCTGATCATGGCGATGCAGCTCTATTTCTTTCTCCAGATCGCGTGGTGGGTTCATTTCAATCCAAGTTCGACCAGCTTCATGCGGCAACAATTGTCCGTTTTGCAGGAAAAAAATCCCAAAGCAAAACTACAGCATAAATGGGTGCCATATAAACGCATTTCCCGTAATTTGAAACGGGCTGTCATTGCATCGGAAGATTCAAATTTTACCGATCACGAAGGTGTAGATTGGGAAGCGCTCTTGAAAGCGTATGAAAAAAACAGCAGGAAAGGAAAAATTGTCGCCGGCGGCTCCACGATCACCCAGCAGCTGGCCAAAAACCTTTTCCTTTCCGGAAGTCGGAGTTATGTCAGAAAGGCGCAGGAAATCGCGATCACTTACATGCTTGAATTCTGGATGGAAAAGGAAAGGATATTCGAGTTGTACCTGAATCTGGTCGAGTTCGGTACCGGGGTTTTCGGGGCTGAAGCTGCAGCACGTCATTACTATGGGACGTCTGCCGCCAATCTCAGTGCCGGGCAGGCCGCCAAACTGGCGGCTATGTTGCCGAAACCCCGTTATTTTGACTCGCACAGAAATTCTGCCTATCTGATGCGCCGGACTTCTCTTATCCTGCGAAGGATGGGTTCGGCAGATGTGCCAAGATAACGGAAATGATTTGTTCGCAAGTAACTTGCCTCATAAACATGTTATCAGTACACTTGCGCTATTTTCAGTTAGGCAATGATTTAATGGCCATTCAGGACAACGCATTTGAATGCCTGTCATTAAACTGAAATCATTTTGTGATGTGATCCATCTCTGATTTCTGCCGGCAGAAACCCTGTTAATGTGTCTGAAAGTTTTATCTTATGATCAATGTCTTCGTCCTTCAGAATGGTCGCTTGAATCAGGTACCGATCGAATCCAGAGCGGATTTGGGAAATGTCGCCCCTATCTGGGTCGATATGACCGATCCGACGGAAGAGGAGCTTTCTTGGGTAAAAAGCACTTATGACGTGACGATGCCGGATGAAGATGAGGTCAAGGATATCGAGGCTTCTGCACGTTATTACGAAGCGGAAAACGGTGATCTGCACCTGAGGACAGATTTCCGTATTGATGATGAAGATGAAGGCCCGTCTCAAACCGTTACCGTGGCTTTCATCCTGACACGCAATATGCTTTTTTCCATGCATCCTGAAGATCTGCCTGTTTTCCGGCTGGTCAGGATGCGAGCCAGATCGCGTCCCGGCTCCATTACCGATTACAAGGATGTCCTGCTCGACCTTTATGCCACGGACGCGGAATATTCCGCAGATGCGCTGGAAGGGATATACCGGAATCTGGAAGAAGTCAGCAGTAAAGTCCTCCAGGAGGAATTCACCGATCAGGACGCAGCGACTACACTTTCCACGATTGCCAAGGAAGAAGACTTGAACGGACGTATCCGGCGTACCATGATGGATACGCGCCGTGCAGTCAGCTTTCTGATGAGGGGGCGTCTGCTTGATTCGGACCAGTTCGAAGAGGCCCGCCAGATCTTGAGGGATATCGAATCCCTTGATGGCCACACATCCTTCCTGTTTGAAAAGATCAACTTCCTGATGGACGCAACGGTCGGTTTCATCAACATCAACCAGAACAAGATCATCAAGATTTTCTCCGTTGCGAGCGTGGCGTTCCTGCCACCGACATTGATTGCCAGTATCTATGGCATGAACTTCCGCATCCTGCCCGAACTGTCGTGGGATTTCGGTTATCCATTTGCATTGGGGTTGATGATCATGAGTGCGCTGGCACCTTTCTGGTATTTCCGTCATCGTGGCTGGCTGAAATAAGCCAGGTTTTGACGCGTTCATTCACTGTTTTTTCGCCGGTTTTGCCTGATCAACGCCGTGTTGGCAGGATGGTTATTGAGCTCATCGTGTTTTTTGCCCCGTTCTGCACGGGGAATGAAATCACCTCCGACAATCTTCCGTGCTGTCGCGGTTTCTTCGCCATTGATGGATAGCCATTCCGTGATCAGGGCAGCCAGTCTTTCAAGGGCTATGCCATGCATGGCATTCGTTTTCTGGTAAATCCAGTCTGACAAGGCCATGAAGCGTTCAAAAGGCGTATCTTTCAGGATGAATGGGAGTGTCCTGATGAAACGCCCGGAATTCGCAATGAGGTCCCAATAACGGGCAAAACGTTTCATCCGTTGCATATCGTGAAATCCAATATCGGCAGTTGAAAGAATCGTATAAGGCGCGAAAGAATCGAATGCCAGCCGGTATTGCTCAATATGCCTCAATACTGGCGTGCCGC
>JAEYIG010000007.1 GCA_023409175.1 Pseudomonadota bacterium | reverse complement strand
GTTTGGATACGACACCCAAAAACGGTACGTTTTGCCTGGCGGTTATTGAACTGTTTCGCTGATTCTGGAAAACGCATATGACGCCAAACGGAACCGCTTCTTCGGCCAGTCAGACCGGCATCGTTGATCCCAACCATGCCGCGTTACCTGTCAACCAGTTTGACAGCGCTGCCAATATTGCGACACCACCATCCAAGCCGCTGGTGGTCACGTTCTCGAATCTTGCCAAAAAGCTGGAAACCTATCTTTCTCCGGCTGACATGAAGCGGATTCTGGAAGCTTTCCGTTTTGCCGATGAAAAACATCTCGGACAGATCCGCAAGTCCGGTGAACCCTATATTTCCCATCCTCTTGCCGTAGCTGAAATCTGTGCCGGATGGAAACTGGATGCCCAAGCCATTATGGCGGCGCTATTGCACGATGTCGTCGAAGACCAGGGCGTCACGCTGGATGAGTTGATGGAACGTTTCGGGCCCCCCGTTGCGGCTATGGTGGACGGCTTGTCCAAGCTGGAAAAACTCCAGTTCAAGACCCATGTCGACGCACAGGGTGAAAATTTCCGGAAAATGCTGCTGGCCATGGCACGAGACGTCAGGGTCATCCTGATCAAACTGGCAGACCGATTGCACAACATGCGGACACTGGACGTCATGAACCGCTCCAAGCAATTCCGCATCGCCAGTGAAACGATGGAAGTCTATGTCCCGATCGCCCACCGGCTCGGCATCAACAACCTGTACCGCGAAATGCAGGATCTGGCATTTCACCGCCTGTATCCGTACCGTTACGAAGTCCTTTCGAAAGCCATTCAGGCTTCCCGTGGCAACCGTCGTGTCCTGCTCGGAAAGGTACACGACGCCGTCAGCAGTGCACTGGAAAAGAACGGCATTCGCGCCGAAATTTACGGACGTGAAAAAACCCTCTACGGCATTTACCGGAAAATGCGTAACCAGAACCTGTCTTTTTCCCAGGTACTGGATATCTACGGTTTCCGGATCGTGGTCGATACGTTGCCGGAATGTTATATGGCACTCGGCGTCCTGCATGCATTGTACAAACCCATTCCCGGCAAGGTACAGGATTACATCGCCATGCCGAAGCTTAACAGTTACCAGTCCCTGCATACCACCCTGATCGGTCCGTATGGGGCACCGGTCGAATTCCAGATCCGGACGCCGGAGATGCACCATGTCGCCGAAACCGGCGTAGCCGCTCACTGGCTGTACAAATCCGAAAACGAAACCCTGACCGACCTGCAGAAACACAGTCTGGGCTGGTTGCAATCCCTGCTCGATATCCAGCAGCAAACCGGTAACTCTGCCGAATTTTTCGAGCACATCAAGGTCGACCTTTTTCCGGATTCCGTATATGTCTTCACCCCGAAATCGAAGATCATCGCACTGCCCCGTCAGGCGACGGCACTGGATTTTGCCTACAATATCCACACGGATGTGGGAGACCATACCGCATCCGTCAAGATCAACAACAATCCTGCCCCATTGCGTACGGAACTGCAAAATGGCGACATCGTGGAAATCATTACGTCTCCCAATGCGCACCCGACACCGAAATGGCTCGAATTTGTCCGGACAGGCAAGGCACGTTCCTGTATCCGGAGTTACCTGCGGTCGGTCAATCAGGCCGATTCCATCAATCTGGGCAAACGTCTCCTGCAGCAGTCCTTCAAGGCCCAGCATTTGAACCCGGAAGAAATCCCCCAGGCCGTTTTCGACAAACTCCTGTATGAAACCGGTTCGAAATCACTGGACGACATCTATATCGACATCGGTGTCGGCAAACGGCTGGCGGCACTGGTCGCACGGCGTGTTGTCAGCCTGATTGACGAGGTAAACAGGAAACAGGGCGTCACGACAGACCAGCAGGAACCCCAAAAGGTCGAACCCGTCCTCATTTACGGAAGCGAAGGCATCAACGTCCAGCTTGCTTCATGCTGCCTCCCGATTCCGGGCGACACCATCATCGGCGAACTCAATATGACCCGAGGTCTGGTTGTTCACAACGCAGAATGCCAGCAGGCCAAGAAAATGATGGCTAAAGAACCTGAAAAATGGATCAATGTCGATTGGGGAGAAGATCTGGTGAACCGCAGCTTCGATTGTTCCCTTCGTCTGCTGGTTCATGAAGAAAAAGGCATCCTGGCCCGTGTCACTTCGGAAATCAGTGGCGCAAATGCCAATATCACGGCCGTTGCGATGGAAACACAAGGTGAGTTCACCATGTTGAAATTCACCATTCAGGTTGAAGACCGCGTCCATCTGGCCAACCTGATACGCCGGGTACGGCATGTTCCCGGCGTCAGGAAAATCGGCAGGGATAACATCTGAACGGGATGTCATCCCTTTGCATCAATTTAATATCACTTTGGCGAACTTGCGTTTGCCGACCTGAACCACAAAATTTCCGGCTTCAACCTTCAAGCCCCTGTCGCTAACAGTCTGGCTGTCGATACGGACACCGCCCTGATCGACCAGACGCAAGGCTTCCGAAGTGGAGGCGCACAAGCCGGCCTGCTTCAGCAACTGTCCTATTCCCAATGGCGCTCCATTCAATGAAACGGATGGAATGTCATCCGGTATGCCTCCACGTGAACGGGCGACGAAATCTTCCAGCGCTGCGTCCGCTGCTGTAGCGGAATGGAAACGGGTGACGATTTCCTTGCCGAGTTCCACCTTGACGTCACGAGGATTCTTTCCGTTTTTCACTTCTTCTTTCAGACGTTCGACTTCGGCTATCGACTTGAATGACAAGAGGTCATAGTAACGCCACATCATTTCATCGGAAATGCTCATCAGCTTGCCGAACATGACATTGGCCGGTTCGGTAATGCCGACGTAATTGCCCTTGGACTTGGACATTTTCTCGACGCCATCCAGACCTTCCAGCAGCGGCATCGTCAAAATGCACTGGGGTTCCTGATTGTAATGGCGTTGCAACTCGCGACCGACCAGCAGGTTGAATTTCTGGTCGGTGCCACCCAGTTCCAAATCGGATTGCAGTGCGACTGAATCATATCCCTGCATCAATGGATAGAGCAGTTCATGAACGGAAATGGGAAAACCGTTTTTGAAACGGTTGGCAAAATCCTCGCGTTCCATGATACGCGCCAGCGTGTATTGTGACGCCAGCTGGATCATGCCCGCTGCGCCAAGCTTGTCACTCCATTCCGAGTTGTAACGGATTTCCGTCTTTTCAGGATCGAGAACCAGACTGGCCTGCGCGAAATAGGTCATGGCATTTTCCTGAACCTGTTCACGCGTCAGGGGCGGACGTGTGATGTTTCTTCCACTTGGGTCCCCGATCATGGAGGTGAAATCCCCAATCAGGAAAATAACGACATGCCCCAGATTCTGAAGCTGGCGCATTTTGTTCAATACAACCGTATGGCCCAAATGAAGGTCAGGCGCAGTCGGATCCAGTCCCAGCTTGATTCTGAGAGGTTTTCCCGTTTTTTCCGAACGGGCCAGTTTTTGCGCAAATTCGGATTCGATCAGAAGCTCGTCACAGCCGCGTAATGTGATCGCCAGCGCTTCCCTGACAGAATCTGTCAACGGTAACTGGTCTGCATCAGGCGAAGAAATTTTTTCGTTCATTTCACTAATTTATGGCAGTTTGTATTGGTATAATGTGGTCTTTCGGCAATTTTGCAGATGCCTGATCCTATAAAAACAATAAGAAGAGAATGGTGCAAAAAAGTGAATTTTAACTGATTGCGGCAATAAGAGGAATTTAATGCGGTTCATCGAGAAACTGAAACACCTTCTATCTATCGGGAAAGCAGGCAGATTTCTTTCGGTTAACGAAATAAAACAACACCCATTATTCCTGAAAGCAAAAAAATCGCTTTTAGGCCGCTGTCAAAAAACCCGTGGTGTTTCTCTCGTCGCACTTTCTTTCGCTTTCATTGCTTTCGGCGCAGCTGCAACGGCTCCCGGTTCCCCTCCTGACAAGGATAATATCGCCGTCAGGACAATTGAAGAAGAAATCCCCCTCCCTTCCCTTTCCGAACAGCTTGAAAAACTGCGTGGCGAAAAACAATTCTTTGCGCGTGAAGACAAGATTCGTCCAGGGGATACGCTTGGCACCCTTTTGACCCGTCTTGGCGTGGACGATCAGGAAGCCATCCGGTTCATCAAATCGGACGACAAGGCCAAAGCCTTCCTGAACCTGAAAGCAGGCCGCACCATTCAGGCGAAAACGGATGATCAGGGTGTCCTGTACTGGCTTTCCGCTGCAGCGGCCGATCCGCAGGATGGCATCAGTATTGTGGTATCAAGAACCGATTCCGGTTTTACATCCTCGAACGAAATCGCAAAGACGGAACGAATCGTTGAAATGCGTTCGGGCACGATCCAGTCATCCCTGTTTGCCGCAACGGACACAGCTGGCGTTCCGGATGCGGTGACGAAAAAATTCATTGAAATGTTCTCCACACACGTCGATTTCAACTCCGACTTGCGACGAGGTGATCATTTCAACATCGTTTATGAAACCTTCTGGCAAAACGGGAAACTGCTTCGGACTGGAAACATCCTGGCTGCCGAATTCGTCAATGCAGGCGAAGCGTTCCAGACCATCTGGTTCGAACGTGCTCCGGGCAAAGGCGGCTATTATGATTTCAACGGCAAATCCAACAAGAAGGCATTCCTGAAATCGCCACTTGAATTCACGCGCGTTTCTTCAGGTTTCGCCACCCGGGTTCATCCAGTCACCGGCAACATCCGACAGCACAAAGGAATTGATTTTGCCGCTCCGACCGGTACACCGATCCGGGCAGCTGCTGACGGTACAATCAATTTTTCCGGATGGCAGAACGGCTATGGCAATTTCATTGTCCTGAAACATTGGGGCGCCTATTCAACCGCTTATGGACACATGAGCCGGATCGCGGCGGGTATGAAACAAGGCAGGAAAGTCAATCAGGGCGACATCATCGGATATGTCGGTTCAACCGGCATGAGTACGGGTCCCCACCTGCATTATGAATTCAGGGTCAATAACGTCCAGCAAAACCCATCGAAAGTGGATATGCCAAATGTCAATCCATTGACCCCTAAAGAAATGGCAAAATTCAAATCGAACCTGGCCGATATGCAGCACCGCTTTGCCCTGATGGATTCTTCTGCCAACCAGAGACAGACCGCCAGAAACTGATAGCGCATTTTTAACGATATGTCTTTTTACATAGGCCTGATGTCAGGCACCAGTCTGGATGGAGTGGACGGTGTGCTGACGTCGATACCGGACGATTATGAGGGCGGGGAAATCGGCATCGAAACGACTGCCCATGTTCCATTCGACAGCCAATTGCGCGAGGAACTGATGTCCCTTCAATTGGCGGGGCATAACGAAATCGAAAAAGAAGCACTCGCCGCAAACCGTCTGGCCATTCTATACGCCGAATGCGTTTATGCCCTGCTTCAGAAAAAAGGGATCTCGGCAGAAGAGGTGACGGCGATCGGTTCCCATGGCCAGACCATCCGGCATTGTCCCGAACTTGGATTTACCCGCCAGACAAACAATCCCGCCCTTTTGGCCGAACTCACCCGGATAAACGTCATCGCTGATTTCAGGAGCCGCGATATTGCGGCAAACGGACAGGGCGCACCGCTGGTTCCCGCTTTCCATTACGCCGTTTTCGGCAGCCAGTATTCTTCCCGTGCAGTCATCAATATCGGGGGCATTGCCAACATCAGTATCCTGAACCCGGACGGTTCGGTTTCCGGCTTTGATACCGGTCCGGGAAACATGCTGATGGATGCCTGGATCGGCAAGCACCTTCAAAAGAATTACGATGAAGACGGGAAATGGGGAAAAAGCGGAAAATGTTCAAAGGAATTGCTCAAGGCCTTGTTGAAAGAGCCTTTCTTTATGCAAATGCCGCCCAAAAGCACCGGACGCGACCTTTTCAACCTGAACTGGCTGGAGGCCAGATTTTCGGAATCGGAATCTTTCGAACGGCTTGAAGCGGCTGACGTCCAGGCCACCCTGACGGCATTGACCGCCGAAACGATTACGGATGCCATCCGCGATCATGCAATGCATGCCGATGAGATTTATATCTGCGGGGGCGGGGGAAAAAATCCGTTTCTGATGAAGCTGATTGGCGACTTGCTCAGGAAAAAGAACAACCATGCCGTTTTACGGACCAGTGATGCGCTGGGCGTCGATCCCATGCACGTTGAAGCGCTCGCATTCGCCTGGCTGTCCCATCGTTTCATGACCGGCAAACCCGGCAATCTCCCCAGCGTTACAGGAGCAAGAGGGTTCCGGCCGCTCGGGGCCTTGTATCCTGCCTGAACGTCATATCCGTCTTTGAGAAGCTTTTTGGAAAGACCTTTACTTGACAATGAGATAGCTGTCGACAACATTGGTCAATACGGTCTTGAAATCCGAATTGCCCATGGTTTCGTTATAAAACGCGTAACCGTTCTTGCCACGTTCCTTGGCATAGTAAAGCGCCCTGTCGGCATTATGGAAGAGTTCTTCGTACGTCTTCCCGTCTTTCGGGAAAAGGGAAATGCCGACACTGCAGGACACATTGTATTTGTCGATCAGTTCCTTGTAGGTATTTTTGAACAGGTCGCAAATGTCCCGGGCCTTTTCGGCGATGGCTTTCTCAGATGTCGAATTGCGCAGATAGGCGACGAATTCGTCTCCGCCTATACGTCCGACAATATCGGTAGAACGGACTTTCCGTTTGATTTCGCTGGCAATGTAACGGAGAATCTCATCACCGAACATATGGCCGAGATTGTCGTTGATGGCTTTGAAGTTATCAATATCAATAAAGAAAAAAGCGCCCTCTTCCTTCCGGCTTTCATCGAGAAGGCTGACAAGTCTTTCACGGATACGCTTGCGATTGTCCAGTTCCGTCAGGGAATCCATGTTTGCCTGTTTTCTCAACAGGTTGGCTTCAATCTTGCGTTCGTGGATATTGACGAGCTTGCCGAGGTAACCGACGCATTCCACGTTTGTTTCCGTGTTCCACAAGGCATGGACGTTGACCTCGAACCACTCGAATCCCTGATCGGGAACCATCATGCGCAGCTCAATACGGCAGCTTGGGAATTTTGGGGTCAGTTCCGTCAGGCGTTTCAGGAAGAGTGAGCGGTCTTCAGGAAAAACGACCTGGGAATGTTCGATGGTTTCCCTTGCATTGGAAATGCGGATATCACGATGGAAAAGATCGTAGAATTTTTCGGAAAACTCCAGGGTGTCCGACTTCGTGTCGTAATTGAAAACGATATCGCCCGACAACTCGGACAGGATGCGGTATTTTTCCCGCTCGAGTTCAAGCAATCTCAGCGTTCTGGAAGACAATCCGGTATCTTCCGATTTGACCGCCTGTACCGGCTCAAAAGTGCAAACCGCAAATTCCGTATCGACGATCTCGTCATTGGAGGCAAGGTCCCTTTCAAGAACCGGAGCGACCTTGATGAATACTTCCAGCAATTTCGGGTTGAAAACGCCGCATTCTCCATCAAGGATCATTCTGACCGCCTTTTCATGCGAATAGGCATTCTTGTAAACCCGTTTGCTGGTCAGGGCGTCATAAACGTCAGCAAGCGAAACGACCTGCGCCCATATCGGGATATTGTCTCCCTTTAACCTGTCCGGATAACCGTTACCATCCCAGCGTTCATGATGATGGCGGCAAATTTCGTAACAGAAACGGAAATACTCCTCATCCTGCGCGTAATGGATGCTTTGGAGGAATTCGCATCCACGGATACAATGCGCCTTCATGATTTCGAATTCTTCCGCTGTCAGCTTGCCCGGTTTGTTCAGGATGTAATCTGGAATGGCGATTTTTCCGATGTCGTGCATCGCAGAGGCACTGGAAATCTTTTCGATATGATAAGGAGACAGGGCGTATTCCGGATATTCCCTTGAGATCGCCTCGAGCAGGATCTGGGTCGTGTGACGGATGCGTTTGATGTGCTGACCTGACTCGCAATTCCGGAATTCCACTGCCGTAGAGAGGGTTTCGATGAGAAAGTTATTGACCTGATTGAGCTTGTTTGCCTGTTTTTCCAGCGTCTCGATCTGTTTGCCAACCAGTTTTTCAAGGTTGGACTTGTGCATGAACAGTTCGATAACGTTTGCAACACGTCTCTTGACGACTTCAGGGTTGAATGGCTTGTTGATGATATCCGACACGCCAAGCTGATAGCCCTGCAACGCAGCCCTGTCCGAATTTTCTGACGTGATCAATATCACCGGGACGTTTTCGATCAGTTTCTGCTCGGTCATCGCCTGCAAAACCTCAAAACCATCCATCACTGGCATGACAATATCCAGCAATACCATAACGATCCGGTCGATATCTTTTTCAAGGATATCGAGCGCCTGTTTACCGTTCTCCGCTTCACGGATATGGTATATGTCACTGAAAAGCTCGGCCAGAATGGCCCTGTTCAGCTCGACGTCATCAACAATCAGAATGGTTTGTTTATCCATCAGAATATTCAGCTACTCTAAACGGTTTACGCAGGAAACGACTTTTTCGTATTCTTTTGCCACTCTCGAGAATGCCACTCCAATATTGTCCTTGTCGTAATGTTCGGAACGGACGAGGTTGACCACTTCCGCACTCAAATCGGATAGATACTGAAACCCCAGATTGGCTGCAATTCCTTTCAGGGTGTGGGCAGACCGTTCGACATCGCCATAACGTTTCCCGGCAACTGCTGCATTCAGTTCCTCAAATGTTTTGTCATTCGGAAATTTTTTGACAAATCGTTCCAGCAGACCTTCATTATTGGAAAACCGGTTCAGGGTCATTTCAAAATCAACCCCGGCCAGTTCCATTGCATCTTTAAGGTTCATTATCTTGTTTCTCCGGCCATTCGCAGATCA
>JAEYIG010000001.1 GCA_023409175.1 Pseudomonadota bacterium | reverse complement strand
ATGACACAATTCATCTTTTCAGGGTTTTACGTATGCCATACCGTCGTCCTGCAAGCGCACTATTTCAACGATGCCGCTGGACACTACTTCAACATCGGGCCAGAGTTCTGCATTCTCCATGTCATATGCCTTGAGGGCGTTCCCGCAGACCATGATGCTCGCTCCTTTTCCGGTTATTTCGGCGGCTTTTCTTGCCTGTTCAGGATAGTCGGTCGTGATGAGTTTGACACCCGGGCCATTGATCACCATGACCAGCCTGATCGTTTCGTTTCTGAATGCGCCGAGAAAATGATGGGCGTTGGCGAGTGCCAGATCGAGAGTTTTCGTCTCGTCACTGTCGACGTGCAGCAAGAGATTGTATTCATATTCCATGTCCATGGTTCATCCTTTTTAAAAGTGGAACGTTTGAAATGCATTCTGATTTGAACATTTTTTGCCTGAAACAGGTTTGGAAAAACGCAATCGAAAGCAAGACTGAAAATGGATGAGGCCAGTAAAAATGCGGGATACGAAAGGGTTCGGTAAAGAACCTGTGGGGAAAGAAATAGAATTCAAAAAGAAAAAAGGCGCATTCAGCGCCCTTTTTTCAGTCATTCATTTGCTTTAGGCAGATGCATCCTCTTTGCCAGGCATATTCTTGACTGAATCTCGAGAATGTTCTTTGGATTTCGTTTTTGCCTTGACCAGTTGCCTGTCAAGTTTATCCATCAGAAGATCAATTGCTGCATAAAGGTCGGAAGCGACACTTTCGACATGCAATGTCTTGCCACTCATATTCAGGTTGATTTCAGCACGTTGGCTTTTTTCCTTGTCGGAAACACTGTCAACAGCCAATAAAACCGAAATATCAATGACGCCATCAAAATTCCGTTTCATTCTTTCAAGCTTGCTTTCGACATGACTACGGATTGCCGGCGTTACTTCGAGATGATGTCCACTGATGGTAAGGTTCATACACTTCTCCTTGATGATGTCACCTGACGTTTTAAGCTGTTGTCCAAAATCACTTTTGAACGGACTACAGTTTTTTTCTCAGGGAAGCTGGAGGTATTCTCAACAGATCGCGATATTTTGCGACAGTCCTTCTTGCTACGACCAGACCCTGCTTTTCCAGAAACTGTGCAATTTTATTGTCAGAATGCGGTTTTTTCTTGTCTTCAGCCTCGATCAGTTGCCTGATCTTTTCACGAATGGCTGTAGATGAAGCTTCTCCGCCTGTTTCTGTTGCAACCGAACTTCCGAAAAAGTATTTCAACTCCAGAATCCCATGCGGGGTTCGCATGAATTTCTGGTTGGTTACACGGGAAATTGTGCTCTCGTGTAGTCCTAGTGTATCAGCAATTTCACGCAAAACAAGGGGGCGCATTGATGTTGGCCCAAAAGAGAAGAAATTCTGTTGACGCTCCACGATGGCACTGCTGACTTTGAGAATGGTTTCAAAACGCTGATTGACATTTCTGATCAACCATTTAGCCTCGCGAAGCTGGACGGAGAGTGCCGCCTTGTTATTTGAATTCCTTAAAATGTTTGCATACAACTGATTGACCTGAATTTTTGGCATGGCTGCCTGATTCAGTTCCGCAACCCAACCATTATCATTTTTACTGACTATGATTTCCGGAATGACAGACTCTGCCGTATCGGTAGCATAGATTGCTCCCGGATGGGGATTGCACCGCTGGATGATTTCCTGTGCTTCCTTGAGGTCCTCGTCATCGCACTCCAGAACTTTTTTCAGACGCGTGAAGTCATGCCGTGCAAAAAGGTCAAGGTGATTTTCAACGATGTTCAGTGCCCGTTTCCGGACAATGTAGGGAATGCGAGGCAAAAGGCGAATCTGAATGGCAAGGCATTCGGATGTCGTTCTGGCACCGATACCGGCAGGTTCAAACTCCTGTACGCAGGTTAAGGCATCCTCCAGTTCCTTATAGCTGATGCCAAGTTCGTCTGGCAGCCACTCAAGCATTTCGTTCAGTGTTTCCTGCAAAAAGCCGTTGGAGTCGAGGGCATCAATGATCAGTTCGACAAGAACCTGCTGACGATGAGGGAAGGCAGACAGTCGCATCTGCGATAACAGGTGATCGCGCAATGATTCGGGAGGCGCTTCAATCTGGAGGCTGGCGCGTTCATCATCAGGTTGCCTGTCTGAAACCGGTGAACTCCATGACAGATCAATTGAACGATCCATTTCAGGCGTTTCACTGTCATTTTCAGAGACACTGTTGCGGTTCCAGGAAGACTCGTCGCGATCGTTGTCGAGGGACAATCCTGTACTTTTCGGACTGGCAATGATGGATCCGTCACCGGAGAAACGGGTTGAACCCGCCAGGGGATCATCCGTTCTTTCAAGCAGAGGGTTTTCTTCCAGAGCCTGTTCCAGTTCCTTGTTCAGTTCCTGACTCGACAGTTGCAAGAGCCGGATGGATTGCTGCAACTGTGGCGTTAACGCAAGGTGTTGGTTAAGGCCAAATTGAAGTTTCTGTTTCATGCCTTGCCGACCCCTTACATTCTGAAATGTTCTCCCAGGTAAACGCGCCGCACAGACTCGTTTTCAATGATTTCTTCGGGATGACCGCTGGCAAGTACGGTTCCCTGATTGATGATGTAAGCGTGATCGCAAATGCCCAGTGTTTCACGGACATTATGGTCGGTGATCAGGACGCCGATGCCCCTTTCTTTCAGGAAACGGACAATTCTCTGGATTTCAATGACGGCAATCGGGTCGATACCTGCAAATGGTTCATCGAGCAAAATGAATCGTGGGTCGCTGGCAAGTGCCCTGGCGATTTCAACACGCCGTCTTTCACCACCGGAAAGGGACATGGCTGAATTGGTCCGCAGTTTTTCAATTTGCAATTCAGCGAGCAGGCTGTCAAGTTTGGTTTCAATTTCCTCTTTTGACAGGGACTTGCCGTCTTTCTTCTGAAGTTCCAGTACGGCTCGGATATTGTCTTCCACATTAAGCTTGCGGAATACCGATGCTTCCTGTGGCAGATACGAGAGTCCCATGGCTGCGCGTTTGTGAATGGGAAGGCGGGTAAGATCAACACCATCAAGTTCGATGGAACCGTCGTCAGCAGGGACAAGACCGACAATCATGTAAAACGACGTGGTTTTTCCTGCGCCGTTAGGGCCGAGCAGTCCGACGACTTCGCCACTGGCAACGTCGAGCGAAACGTTGGAAACGACGGTTCTTTTACCATATGTTTTTTGCAGATGACGGACAACCAGTTTGCTATTGCTCATTATTTTGTCTTCTTCTCGCGTGGTTGGATGACGGCCTTGACTCGTCCTGCGCCCGGTTTCGAGACGCCCTGCGAAGTGTTGTTGATGCGATAAAATTCGGTTTTTCCGTCATAGGAGATATATTCGCCCATCACGTCATCGGTTACGACAGAACCCTCGATCCGCTTTACCCGGGCATGGGTAAAGAATTTGGCCACCTCATGTTTGTTGTCATATTCGATTTTTTCACCATAGCCTTCCATCCAGAGGTTGGGGCCACCGTCCAGTTTTTGTCTCATGGAAGCCAATTTCCCGGGAGCACCGTAAAGCGTGATGAACTGGTAACCTTCCGGATCCTGAACGATAACGGCTTTGGCTGCCTTGATCAGCAACGTTCCTTTCGTGACAATGACGTTTCCGGTAAAGGTCGTTACCTGTTTGACGTCATCGGCCGTCATTTGGTCGGC
>JAEYIG010000219.1 GCA_023409175.1 Pseudomonadota bacterium | reverse complement strand
GTAAAGCCGCCGGACAAGCCGAAATTGATTTTCGGGTACAGGTCAGCCGTGGCAACGCCGATGCGGGCATTGGCGGCGGCCAGTTTGCGTTCGGCCTGACGGATGTCGGGACGGCGTTTCAGGAGGGCGGCACCATCGCCAACCGGGATGGCTTGCGAAAGCTGTGGCGCTTTCCTGCACTGGCCTATGCTCGAGACCAACGTATTGGGCAATTCCCCGGTCAAAACCGACAATTGGTACAGGGCGACTTTCTGCTGTGCCTGCAATGGAGGTACAGCAGCGCGCAAGGATTCGTACTGTGCGCTGGCACGGGAGACGTCCATGGCGGTTCCGCGTCCTGCTCCGGTCAGTTGTTTTGTCGAATCGAGAAATTGTTTTTGCAATTCGGCGGAATGCTCGGCAATGCCGATGCGCTGCGCGGAGGAACAGGCGTCGGCATAGGCTTTGGCGGTACTGGCGGCAACGGTGATACGGGTGACGTCAAGTGCTGCCTGTGCCGCTTCGGTGTCGGCTCCAGCCGCTTCTATGCCACGGGCGATCTGGCCGAAGAGGTCGACCTGATAGGAAATACCCACCCCGCCATCAAATTTCCATGCATCTGAAAACCGGTTCCCGAATCCGTGTGACGCTGCAGACGACCGCCCGAAAGCAGGCTGTGCGGAAACGTCTACCGTCGGAACGGTTCCCATCTGGACTTCTTCCAGTACGGCACGGGCACGTGCCAGATTGGCAGAGGCAACGCGCAGGTCCGTGTTGTTGGTCAGCGCTTTTTCAATCAGCGAACTCAGGACAGGATCGTCGTAGAGTTTCCACCATTGGTCTGGCAAGGCTTCGGACTTGAACACTTTTTCCTGTGCTGCGGCAAATGTTTCGGATGCGCCGGGCCTGTTGATGTCGGCGGAGTCCGGAATCCGGTAATCCGGCCCGACGGCCGTGCAGCCGGCCATGCCGACGCAGACGAACAGCGGAGCCAGTTTTATGAACAGAGGTTTAAGTCTCATGGCTTGTCCTCACTTCGCTGTCTTGCCGTTGGTGGCGACGGGCACGTTTTCGTCAGGGAAAACCTCGATGGTGACGGTCTGGCCGGCGACGAGTTTGGTGTCTTCCGGCAGCTTGTCGAACTCGACACGGACCGGAATGCGCTGGACGAGACGGACCCAGTTGAATGCCGGATTGATGTTCTGGAGCAGGTTGCTGCCGGTGGTGCGTTCACGGTCGGCAATGCCCCGGGAAACGCTGTGAACATGGCCTTCAAACACTTTGTCACTGCTCATGAGCTTGATGGTGGCGCGGTTGCCTTCAGCGATGCCGGGCAGTTTGGTTTCTTCAAAATACCCTTCGGCATAGTACGAATGGCGGTCGACCAGCGCCATGACAGGTTTGCTGGCGGTAACGTATGAACCCGTACGCAAGTCGAGGTTGGTGACGGTGCCGTCAACGGCGGCGAGTACTTTGGTGCGGTCGAGGTCGAGCTGGGCCTTGTCACGGTTGACGATGGCCTGCAGGAGGGCAGCGCGGGCTTCTTCCACGCGGGATTGCCCCTGTTCGGTCACTTCGGCGGCAACCAGGTCTTTCAGTTCTTTATTACGGTTGGATTCACGGATGGCCTGTGCCAGTGTGACCTTGGCGGCTTCCTCGGCGGCCTTGGCCTGCCGCAACGCCAGCTCGAAACGCGCGGGATCAATCTCGAACAGCACGTCGCCGACATTGACCTGCTGGTTGTCCTTGACGTTGATCCTGACGACCTGACCGGTCACATCAGGGGCGACCTGGACGACGTCGGCCTTGATGCGGCCGTCACGCGTCCACGGATCGTTTTCATAATGGATCCAGAGGCGCCATCCGATGAAAAGCGCTGCAAGCACGACCGCTATGGTGATCAGGTAACGTCTCAGGACGTTCAGGGATATTTTTGAAAACATGATTAAAACCTGCCGAATTTGTATAAAGTCACTAAAAGACCGAGCACGACGAAAAAGAGGGCGACATCAAACAATGGCGGATGCCAGATGTGCCGGTAAAAGCCCCTGCGGGCGAGGAACAGGCTGATCAGCCGGGTTGCGACGAGCGCAATCAGCGACGTGAACATCAGCACCGGGAAATACATGCCGAAGAAACTGAATTCTCCAGTCATACGGCCTCCTTGAAAACCAGAGTTTGGGGATAATAGGGCGATGCATCGGGAAATAGGTCGCGCCGGATGCCGGTCAGGGCGGCGATGGCGGAGTTTTGTCTGATGCGGGAGGGCATGTTGCAAACCGATTGCAGCATGTCGTCGATCTGTTCCAGTATCGCTTCCCGTTCAGTCTGCCCATGCGAACGCTTGCCGAACCAATCGGAAAGCGTATGAAGGAGCGGGGCGATGTCGATACCGTTTTTTGCCAGACGGGAACGCATGTGCATCAGGTAGACAAGGTTCACGCCGATGCGCATTTGCCCGAAAAGGTTGGCAATGACGTTGTCCTTTTCCGTTCCCAGTCCTGAAAGGCGGGGCGCGATGACGGATAGGCGGTCTACCATACGCACGGAAGTCTGGATGACCGGAGGCGTCTTTACCGATTTTGCCAGCAGCGAGATTTCTTCGCTGACACTGGCGAGGAGCCGTTTCGTTGTCCACTCCGCGTCGAACGAACGGAAAATCATGGCGGAGACGAGTGCCATGGTGATGCCGATACATTGTGCGAAAACCTGCCCGTTCATAAAGGAAGTCGCATTCGCCATATCCAGGTCGTACATGGTCGTCGTCGACCAGATGCCCATCATGAAAATGGTCGTGCCGAAAGCAGTGGAAGGCCGTGCCATGAAAATGCCGCCGATGATGACGCATGGGGCGAAAAGCAGCATGAGCGATTCAAAGGAATGCGTGCTGTACATGACAATGAGGAGATACACGAATGCCAGCGGAAGCGAATAGATCGTGAACAACAGCACTTTTTTCAGGGCGGCGACGGAGTTGTCGTTCCGGATGAAGGAAAGGTAAAAAATGCTCGTCATCATCGGGGCGCAGAAACCCGCGTTCCAGCCACTTGCCACCCAGAAAAGGGAGGCCAGCATGATGGAAAAGACGGCCGAAGCCGAAACGAGAAAGGCAAGGCGGCGGTCTTTGGTCAACTGCCTGAGTGAAACGGGCACCGTTTTCGGGGATGCCGACGCTTTCCCTTTCAGGCAGTCGTCAATGGCCCGGCGCTGGTCAACGCAATTTTCGCGGGAAGTGATGAGCTTGTCGAGATCGGATGCGAGATGGACAATCAGGGCTTCATCCCACGAAGACCGGGGTGTGATTTCCGGCATTCCTTTCCGGATGCGTTCGCGCAACCATTGGGCGCTTTCAGGCGTGGGGTTGTCCTCTTCTATCCAGCTGGCGATATTGCCCAGCAGGTAGTCCCAGTATTCGGAGAGTTTGCCTGCCTTTTTCAGTTCCAGGACGCTGTCCTCGATCGAGGTGATCAGCGGGATGATGACGGTGAGACGGTCCTGCAGGAGCCGGATATTGGCGACGGCCCATTTTTCATTCGAGGTGTCGTAAGGGAGGTTGGCCGACAGGACGCGCAAATCGGTAATGATGCGGGCGGCATTCAGCCTCGGGGCATTCCCTGCCGGGGTATTGCCGGTCAGGATGGCGGCAGTCCATTGGCGTATGTCCTTGCGGACGGTATCCATCTGCTTGATGACGGTGGAACCGATGTCACGGGGGAAAATGAGGCCATGGACAAGGATGGCCGAAACGAAACCGATTCCGGTTTCTTCGGCACGGGCGATCGCCATGTCGGTGATGTACTGGACATTGATGAAATTGATGTCGCCCAGCACACTGAAAATGATGACCGGCACGGTAAAGCCTGCAACCGTATAGACATAGGCGTCCGTCGTCCGTTTCAACATGGAAAAATACATGCATACCCCGACCCACAGGGCGATCACAAAGCACAGCATGACAGTGTAGTTGACGAACGAGATCAGCAGGAAAATGGAAGCGATCGTGCCGCAGATCGTGCCAAGAAGCCGCGACATGCCTCGCACGTAAACGCTGCCCGCCATGGATTGCGAGACGATACACGTTGCCATCGGTGCCCAATAAGGGCGCGGCAAGCCGAGCCGGAGGGCGATATAGAGCGCCAGCATGGCCGCAAGGAAGCACTTCACTCCGAAGAGGAGTTCTCCCGATGTCGGTTTTTGCAGGTAGTCCTTAAGCATTTTCCATCAGTACAGTTTGATCGACTGGCCAAGCTTTTCAAGGACTTTCAGACAGGTTTCCAGTTCTTCCTGGTCGATATCCCTGAAAAGTTCACGGCGGAAAGGCCGCATGGTTTCACCGATCTGGCGCACGCGTTCACGGCCATCCTCGGTCAGGGTCAGGATTCTGGCGCGACGGTCATTCGGGTCTTCTTCACGGATGAGCAGTTCGGCGGCGATCAGCTGGTCGATCACACGGACTACAGAGGATGGGTCCATACCCATGGCGTCGGCGACTTCACCGGGACGGACACCGTTTTTCATGCGGCTGATCACCACAGCAGGCCATGCCGTTGCCTGCGAGAGGCCATATTGGGCGGCAACCTTGTCGGCTGCGGTCTTGTAGGCACGCGCCACTCGGGAGAGGGTGCCGGTGATTTTCATCAGTAACTGGTCTTTGTCTTTCATTGCCTTGTTTAAATACTTTGCATGTCAAATATTGAAGGTTGTAAATATTATCATTTCAAGTATTCATGTCAATAGAAATTTCCCATTCAGGG
>JAEYIG010000123.1 GCA_023409175.1 Pseudomonadota bacterium | reverse complement strand
TCCAGCGCTGCCGATGCGACAAGCGCCAAGATTGCTCCCCACATGATGTTCTCCTTATTCTCTCATTAACTTCCGCTATACGTTTTCCTGACGGAATTGCCGCCCGTATAACCATTCCCGGTAAAGGTATTCGGATTGACGGCCTGCGCCGAGTTTCTCAGATAAGCCTGAGACAGGTCTCCGAAAAGGTTCCCGATAGATGACCCGGCGCGATCACCGGCCGCTTTTTGCGAACTCGACTCAAGTTGCTTATTGGCCATTTGCGCTGCCGTACCGGTATCAATCCCGGACTGGGCCATTGAAATCAGGTTCTGCCGGGCGGTTTCATCGGCAGCCCTGAGACTGGCCGAAGCGTTATCGGCAATCCCACCCGCCTTGACCAGCCCCTCATTGGTGATTTCCTGCAAACGGGCATTCGAATCGACGTCAGCCGAGCCTCCCATCAGGCCATTACGGGCCAGCCCGAAACGGTTGGTCTTTTCCGCATCCCCGTACTGCCGGTTCACATCTTTGGAATTGATCTCGTAAACGGCATCCCGCTGTTCCCCATACAGCTTTTCACGCTTGTTTTCAGGCTGGACAGTTTCAATATCGCTATACAATTCACCGTTGGCAATGGCCTTGTTGATCTTGTCCATATCCCATGACGCGATGTCGGTATCAGCCTGGTTTATGGTATTGACGAAGTTGCCGACGAACTGGTCGTAACGGCTATTCGAATTGGAGCTGTATTTCCGTTTCCCGTCAAAAACCGATCCATCCTTATTGTAGTAAGTCTTGTTCGGGTCAAACTCGGTCGCCGCATTGGTGCCCTGTTTGTAAGAAGGCGGATCGAAAATGTCGTTGATCGCCTTGATCGCGGCATTGATCCTTGCCTGCCTTTCCTCTTCCTGACGACGCATGGCCGAAGCGCCGCCATCGCCTCCCTTGTGGCACAAACGCCGCCCATCAGGAGAATAACCACTGTGTTTGGAAAATATCATTCATTCTCCTCCTCTCTTCAAATCCAGCCTCAACTGCTGGTAAGTTTTCACATAACCGTATTTCGCGAGCATTCTCGACATGCCTTCAGAGCACGACGCTTCCAGGAAATCGGCTCCGGTCGCCGCCGCCCAGTCTTTGAACTGGTCCAGAAATCCTGAAAAGACCGACTCCATCCGCTTTCCTCCCAGCGCCAGGATATTGATCGCCGTTTTCTTCGGATAAAACCGGAACTCAAAAGCGAAAGCCAGCAGCATTTCTCCATCGTCAGCAAAAAACGCCCCGATAACAATCTCTCCCGACAGGGCCATTTCTTTCAAATCGTTGCCGTCGAATTCACCGTGAACCGCACGGCAAACGACCGAATCGAAAAGCGGCCCAATCCGGGCCCAGTCCTGCTCCAGTTCTGTCGCGTCCAGATAAAAATGCGATCTCACAAGACCCCCAGCGATTCGTAATAAATCGTCAGGGCATCAAGCTGGAACGGCTGGTCAGTGACGTTCCTGAAACGCGGCGCGAATTCCGTCCCCGCGACTTCCATCGGGATCAGGCCTCCCCCATACGTATTCCCGACCACCCTCACCTCATCCGTGACGGCCTCATGGTTGCGGACATCGAATCCCATCGAAAAAAAACATTCCCCCTGCATCACCAGGTCAATGCCGTAAATCCGCTTCAACACCCCGGGCGTCTTGAAATTCATATAAGGCAATTCAAGCATGACTTCATATTCCTGCCCGTCATCCGTATGCGCCTCCTCGTCCAGCTTGTACACATCGTCACCGCTTCGGATATACAGCACACCGTTCAATTCATCCATGGCGTCCACCGTCACCGGCAATTCATACCGGCTCCAGGCCGCGATCTGCGACGTGCGCGAGACGGAATAGACAAACATCTGCCGGTCCATGGCACAGAGATACTGGCCAGTCCCGTAGAAATAAACGGCTTTGGGAGTGCCCTTGAGCTGTTGCAGGACAGGTCTGACCAGCGTATCTATAGGCGAACCGATATCCAGGTCATCCAGCCTGGAAACCAGTTGCTGTGTCGTGATCGAACGGAAACCGAAATCCGACAGGAAATACAGGTCGCCTGCCACGGTAGCCAGCGATTGCGGGAAAGACGTCCCCACGTTTTCGACCGTCTCTTCAAGGCTCATCGCCGTCGGGTCCGGATCGGCATACCAGACCTGCGCCCCGTCACGCATCAAAACGACCAGTTTGCTCCGGTACAGTCCGAGCGCTTTCGCTTCACGGTTACCCAGCGCATTCAGGCCCGTCGGCAAAAACCCCGCATCGTCCTTTTCCGTCCAGATGGTCGGATCACCCGTCTTGGAATAACGTACCGTCGAGCCGTCCGGAGAAATCGCGAACATTTTCGATGCCGTCTTGATGACGGCACTCGTATGAGGGCAATTCGCATCCGTTATCCGGGTCACCTCGCTCCCGTTCAGGTAATGGTGCCGGCATATATCGCCATGCTGCGCGGAAACATACAGATAGCCATTGAACACATCCACATAATGGATATCCGTCACTTCCTTGTACACCGGCGCATAAGACGTCTCACTGGTCTCGTCATCCGTCACCTCTTCGCCGCATACCAGCCTGCACGCATGAAACAGCGGATCGGCATGTTCTATCGCGTCAACCCCACCATAAAACGTATGCAGCTTGCCCAGCGCAGCTACCAGCCCTTTCGTCCCCGTCTCCAGCGTCGCGATTTTCGTCAGTCCCGGCCGTTTTGCCGTCGCCAGACCAGTCGTGACATAAGCGTTTTTCATTTCACGCAAACGGTTGGCATCCGATACCGCCGCCGATTTGCGCAAGTCGATTCCCAGATCGAACTTGTTAAACGTAATCGTCGTCATGGCCTACTCCGGTACGAAACGGTAAATGCCATCCGAACCCGTGACCGTCCGGCCTTTTGGATACTGGCCGTTCAGGAAAAAACGCCGGTTTTCATGCTGTTTGATCTTTTCCAGCCGGAGTTTCGTATTGAACAACACGGCAACCGACTGGGAATCCGGATGACGGAAATGCGCCTTCGCGTTGGCAATCGCATACAGGAGGACAAGCCTGTCCGACACGCCCGGACGGTCAGACGACTGCGTAAAACGGGGCTTTGACGCGATATATTCCACCAGCAGGCCATAAGGCCGGTCAGGAATCGGCCACAATTCGATTTGCCCGTTCAGGGTTTCATACCTTACCGGAACCGCACGGCTTGCGTCTTCCCGGTCAGCTTCCGAAATTCCCTGTTCCAGTCGTGTCCGGGTATCCCCGTCGACAATCCAGACCGACAGGATCAGACCCGGATCGACATCCTCATCCTCAAGGTCGTTATGCCAGTCATAAAGAAACGAGCCCTGCTCCAGCGTAATGACCGTCTTTTTGCGCATCGGCGTCGGATTCAGCTGGTCATAGACATAATCGTGCGCTTCCTGCAAAAACGAAATCATGACCGGATTGTTATTGTTCGACGCTGGCCCCTGAGCCACAAAACCCAGCCGGGCTTTCAGTTCAGCCAGCAATTCGCCCAGCGTCCGGTGTCTCTGGATCAAACCATTCATACCTGTTCCCCTTTCACCAGTTTCGACGCGAGGCACGGGCTTTCAAGGCGCTCTGCCAGCTTTTTCCGTTTCATAAGAAACCTGCACTTCAAACCCTTCACCATTCCGGCAACAAGCCCTGAAATCCCTGCCGCCAGACGGATCTGCAAAACCAGCATGACCTGCCAGAACATCACCGACGATTCATTCATCGCACCCTCCCCTCAACTCTTCCGGCAACTGTTTGCGTTTTATCTCGGATTCATACGCCATCCTGCAATGATCGGCCTGCCAGAAGAAAATGCAGTCGATCAGGCAACGTAGAAAACGCCATCCGTTCCCTTCATCGTGCTTGCGCCATGCTGCCGAGGAAATCGTCTCGTCAGCCCAGCCACCGAAGAGCGTATTCACAAGCTGGTCTATCGCAATGGGAATTTGCTTAAGCCGTCTGCCCATCATTCACCTCGTCAAAACTGAATTCCATGCCGTCCAGCTCTTCAATGGAGCCTGCCACTTCGATATCCGCCTCAAACTGCCACTTCTGGCGATACAGCCGCTGTGAATTGACGACAATTTCTCTCCTCATCGTTTCGATCTGTTCCCGTGTCACTTCATGAAAACTGTTGTCATAAGCACGGAACACGGTATTTTCACCTTCTGCCAGAACAAGTATCAGCCCTTCGATATTGCGGTTTGCGATCTCATTGGCATCAATGACAAAACCGGCAGCCGAGAGACAGCAGGCCTTATCCGATGCCTCTGAAAACGCGGCATTCAGTTCAGTCAGTTTTGCCTGTCTGGCTTCTTCCAATGTCGTTTCAGGCAAGGCAACGACTTCGTAATGCTCACCCTTATCTTCGATCTTGGCTTCGTTGGCGTTGCACCACAGTGCCGCTTCCGTATATTTTTCGTAGTCTTTTATCGGTTTTTGAATTTGGGTTCTGATCATTTTTTAAGCTCCTTGACCACACGCGTAAAATCGGAACGGAATCGTTGTAAATATATTTTGATACACAAAATTTAATGCAGATATACTGCGAATGTGATTGTCACCGCCATTAAACGAGTAATCCCCTGTCGTGACAATGCTGTAGTTAGCATCAGAAAAGGGCACTAGAAAAGTATAAGTTCCGTTGCCCGCTGGTATTTTCCCTCCCTGCTCAAGCCATCCATCCGACCATTTCCGATACCAGTTTGTGTTGTCGTTAAATGTTTCGGTCACGTATTTGACGGTTATGCCATCGCTCGTCTTGTCGAGTTTGTTTGCAGACAGATCGGTAACATCATTTGCCAGCCCGGTAATGTCGATTAGTCCGGGATTGGTTGCAGCATCAAACGCTTTGATGCATGGCAAGAGTGTCAATGCAGGGGGTTGGACGGTATTGGATGCGCCGTAAATCGGATTATTTCTACTCAAATCAATACCAATATTGTCAGGATATACCCCTCCTGTCCAAGTAGTAGCGGCTGGCAGAGGATCAAACACAGGATAAAGCGCAGAATCTTGATAAGTAACACCATCGTGCCCCTCTGGTAAAACCGCGCCGAATGTGTATATAGTTCCAGTGACATTTGGCAACCCCGCCTCAATCTTCTGCCCCGGCGTCGTGCTGCCCTGAGCGAACCGGTCCATCAGGTTGGGGAGATTGAACGTCGTTTCTCCGTCCCCATCCCCGAAAATCGTCCCGATCGCATCAAACAGCTCCGGAAAGGTACTTCTACCCACAGCCGCCCCGTTGGCAATGAGGTAACCTGCTGGAGGGATAGCCATCGCAAAGTATTCGATGCTACCAACCGGAGTGCCCCGTTTGGCCATCTCCACCTGCAAATCAGCTATATCACCGACCGTCGCCAGATTCTCCGGCTTTCCCGTCAAATCTCCATAGTTCCCAGTCATTGCCACTTCTGACAGTTCCGGCCTGTTCAGGATCTTTGCCGCACCCTCCGTCGCCGTCCAGTCTGCATTGATCGCCAGTGACAGTGTTTTGGCGCTTTCGGCCGCTTTTTCTGCCGAATCCGCTGCCCTGGCCGAGCTGCTTGCGGCACGCTCCTCACTGGCTTTGGCGGCAAGGGCAGATGCAGAAGATGAATCGGCCGCCGCCAGCGACCTGTCCAGCATCTTCTGCGCATCCATCACAACGCCTTCCACAAGGGAAACCCTCAATTCGTGACTGATCGAATCGGACGTCACCACCGCCGGACGCAGTTTCCCGTCATCCGCCTGCAGGATCGCCAGATTGGACCGGATGTCGTTGATCGAATTCGCCGCCCGGTCCAGTTCGGCATTCAAGGCGGCATGATCCGTTTCCCTTCCGCTATTCAGGGTAAAATTCTTTTCGCGGTTATATGCTGGTGGTTGTGCCATGATCCTAAAGTCCCTCCTCATCTTTTTCATCCGGCCAGACTAACTCCGGCAACATTTCAAGAAACGCTTCTTCCGTGGGAATTTCCATCTCACCGGATTTCACCGTATCCAGCAGTTCATAGCATTTCGCCCAGACCGCATCCCGCCACATCACGCAAGCGGCTGCTTCACTGGCAAATTTCGGAAACGAACTTGTCGCATAGGAACAGGCAGACATGATCCCGTCGTAATTACGTTCCCTTGCCTTTTCATCCATCCGTGCCTGCGCCAGCTGGCAATAATGTTTTTGTGCTTTCGCCTCTGAAAACGTATAGCGGTAAACCAGTCTGATTTCTTCTTCTGTCTCTTCATAATCCGGCTCGCAATTGCATGTCGCCAGCCTTGCCAGATCGACTTCCGAGGGGATATACCGCTTGTACCCTGCTGCAAAAAGCTGTGCTTCTGACGGATTGAAGACTTTCACCCCGTCGATAGTCAACGGGTTTTCGAATATGGTTTTGTTTTTGATGTATCTCATGCGTAGTACCCCGTTATTGTCCATGACATGTTTCCGGATGTGGTTCCAGCACTATCATTCACGTAATTTTCAGCACTATTATCAAAATACCAGTAGTTTTGTCCTGTCTGCTGCCTGAAACCGGCGACGTTCAAATAGGTAAGTGAATCGTACTTGTCGTATGAATACGGGATAGCCCGGCCGTTAAGACTGGCGGATACCACTTCTGTAAAAGGCATTGAAAAAGTGACAACCACACCATATAGTGTGTCAGGTAAGTTTCCTGAGCCTTTAGCAAGAACAGTCACCTTGGCTGTTCCGCTCTGCGTATAAAGTGTTTTTTCCCAATTTGCCACCAGGGTGATATCCTCTGTCACCGGAGTGTTCAAGTCGAATGCGACTCCTTTCAATGTCCAACCGTTAAACGTGTAATACGTCCTGTCCGGTACGACAGGGGATGCACGGCTTCCATGAACCACAGTCTGGGAAGTCACGACATTGCCGCCATTCGCATCAAAAGTGACCACATGAGTCGTCAAGGACCACCCGGCCGTCAATGCCAGATCGCCTGTTACTGGTGTGCTGAAATCGAACAGCACGCCATCAGCGAACCAGCCTGTGAAATCATGGTTTTCCTTGTAAGGGTCGGCTGGTTTGACTGCCAGTTTGTTTTTCATGACACGCTGCGCAGGAATATCGCCATAGTCAAACGTCACGGTATAAACCGGGGCTCTTGCCATCATCAATGAATGGAACTGGCTCATGCGACCACCTTGCCCAGCACGGCGATATTGTCGAGAATCGACATGAGATATTTTCCGTTTGGCTCGATTTCCCATTCACCGATGTGTTTCAGGGTTTCGGGCATTGCTATGGTTGTTGCGATATCGCCGGAAGCAAAAGAAATCAGCGCTTCATGAAAGCCGTTTTTCACCTCTGCAATCACAAGCATGGAAACCTGTCCGAACTGATAAAACATATTGGGTTCGATAAAGAGGTTTAACGGATCGGCGGAGGTCGTGATGGTCGGCAGGCAGGCGGCATCGGTGATGCCGTACCCTTTGACGCTTGTCGGCTTGTTCAGGATGGCACCGGGCCCACTGGTCGCATTCCAGTCCGGATTGACCGCTCCCTTCAGCGCTTCCGCACTTTTGGCAGCGTCCTTCGCCGAATCCACTGCCCTCACAGAGCTGCTTGCGGCACGCTCCTCACTGGCTTTGGCGGCAAGGGCAGATGCGGAAGATGAATCCGCCGCCGCCAGCGACCTGTCCAGCATCGCCTGCGCATCCATGACAACCCCTTCGACCAGCGTCGTCCTCAATTCCATACTGATCGAATCGGACGTCACCACTGCCGGGCGCAACTTGCCGTCATCCGCCTGCAAAATCGCCAGATTGGCTCGGACATCATTGATCGAATTCGACGCCCGGTCCAGTTCCGCATTCAACGCCGAATGGTCCGTCTCGTTCCCGAAATCGTCCGCAAAATTCTTTTCACGGTTATAAGCCGGTGGTTGTGCCATGTTTCCCTCTCCTGTCCGATACGAACAAAAATGACTTAAACAGCCGCCTGCCTGCCTTTGGCAACCGGTTTCGCTTTCGTTTCACCCATCGCCTTTTCAAGCGCCTTCGACCCTTTCTTGCCATAAACCATTTCCACAAGTTCAATGCCGTACTTCACGCAAAAGCGTTCATACTCATCGTCACTGGCCTTGAAAGAACCGACTGGCGAACCGATACCGGCCTCGTCAGCACGTACTCTGTCGGCATTCTGGACATTCTCGGTACCGAACAATTCCTGCACGATGGGCAATTCATATTCCGGAATCGTCACAGGAGTGATCGTATGGGCATCACGGCGGATCAGGATTTCATACAATGGAGTCATTTTGTTTTCCTTCATAAAAAACGGGATACATGCCGGTACCGGACAAACCGGTACCGGCCTTGAAAAGCCTTTTTAGGCGATAGACAGGACGGAATGCGCGTTCGCACGCTTCATCACGAGTGCCATACGGACATTGACCATCTGGTACAGGGCCAGAATGTTATGTGGACGGGTAGGAGTCACCACATCCATATCGTCGTCATGCAATTCCATATGCTTGGTATTGATGAAGTAACAGCGTTTTTCCCATGGGGTCGTTGGCGATTCGATGGCATCCAGGGTCTCGAATTGTGGGTCCCAGATGATTTCGACACCTTTGAAATACAGGCCGGTCGACGTGCCCGAACCGATACCGGCGTCCAGACGCTTGACCGAACCGGCATTGGCGTTATTCGTCACGGTGACACCATACTGGCGATACGCGTCGATAAACGCGGAACCGGCCAGAATGAAATCGGGACTGCCGCCATTGCGGATACACTTGCGCCATTCGCCTTCCATCGCGGTCGCCAGCGCGCCGTCAGTCGTCGATGCAATGGCCGACTTGACATTATTTCGCCAGTAAGTTGCGGTCGCACGGTCGATGCCGCCCACCACGCCCGTATCGGGTTTCAGGGAAACGAGCGCGTCCAGACCGGTAATGGCGTCGCCATTGGCCGTCCCGTCACGATGCAATTCCATCGACAGTTTTTCCATGAACCCGGTACGGAAAGCCTGGGTCTGTTCATCGAGCAGGTTACATAACTGATGGCGCTCACTGGTTTCCATCCGGTGTTCACCGCGCTGGCCTTCTTTCAGGCGGATGCCATTGGAAAACAGCGTATCGTGTGCAATGTAAAAACCGTCCACGGCACGGCGCCATGGGAAGGCGGCATGTTCAAGCGTCTGGCGCTTGTTGAACGAAACAGGCGTTTCGCCATAAGCCCAGGCAAAATTGGAATCGAGGGATTTACGGATATTGACCGTAACGTTCTGTTTCGCGCCCACAAGCTTTTTCTTTTTTTGCATCAGCTTTTTGAGCAGCGGGGTATCGGTAGAAACCTGATCAACGGCGGTGTTGCGCAAATAATCGTCAAGTGAAGATTTACCGAGAAATTCTAAGTCAGCAGAAGATACTGGCATTGTCGCTCCTAATATGAAAGATTAAAAAACAAGTCTTTCACACCGGTACAGGACGCAACCCCTGATAAACGGAAGGGACTTTTGCCAGACGCGACACTGGCTACAGCGACTTCAAGACCACTTCCTGCGCTACCGGGACGCGACCCCCGGCGATACGGCGACAAATTACGATGTGTGTTGGTTGGCTTGAGACAGACAAGGTGCCGGGACGCGACCTCCGGCATAACGGCAATAAGACCCGGTTTGCCTCAACACAACCATGCGTGCAAACGTGTTTCATTGCACAGTGATATTTTAAAACAACTGTCAACCCTCTCCGGACATTTCTGGCACATTTCTTGTGACGCCGTTTCAGGGAAAAACGAGCTTTACAATAAAAACGTCTTGAATCAATTTCTTGCAAACAAAACCTAAACATTTACTTTAGGTCGGAAAAATGCATTTTCTTCGGTTGCCTCGATCTCTTTAGTGGAAATTCCTTCTGTCAACCCCTGACATTATCAAAAAAACAACAGAAAAACAGGCTTGAAAGGGTCCTGTTTTCTGGAAAAGGGATTCCCTGCCGGAAAGCGTAAAGAAAAAAAGCCGGCTCCGGCGACAAAATGCGTGACACGCAAAACCGGCCACACATCCTCATCATTTATGGCGTTTGAAAGCCTGGTTTTCCTTATAACAGGCAAGCAGGTCGGCCAGTGCATCCGGCGCCCCATCCAGATCAATCTTCCATGCCGGGTCATTGCCTTCCCTGAAGAATACGCGAATGCGTTTTTTATCGTTGACCAGACTTAAAAACACCGCCGTCACCTCGACAGGAATCGCAATGGAAACAAAATGGCCATCCCCGTATGCCACCAGGTCAAGCGGCTCCCTGTCGTCAAAATCCAGGCGGACGGGAACAGAGGCCCCCTCCCTGAAAGACCATTCATACCTGTACAGATCGAACTGGATATAGGGCGTCGATTCAATCAGCTTGATCGTGGCATTCTGCGCCCTGGCCGTCCGGTGCATCGTCTCCATCCCGCATATCCAGTGCTGGTCCCGGGCTGCAGGAATGGAAAAAGACTCCCAGCCGCTCCAGTCGGAAGCCAGTGCCTGCGACGAAAACAGGGACAAAAGAGACACCCAAAGAGACGCCAAAAGAAGCTTTTTCATTCATTCTCCGTTCAAGTGGGACACATTCAAAATGACCGACCCCATAAAGGATAAACCCGTTGTTCCTGTTCAGGGGAAAAACAGGAAAAAGACATCAGCGCTCATCCTGAAAACGTTTTTTCCGGGCTGCACCATTCAAGGTGAAGCAAAGGAAAAGGATTGCCCTGCCCATCCCTGTGCGAACGTCCCGTCA
>JAEYIG010000106.1 GCA_023409175.1 Pseudomonadota bacterium | reverse complement strand
GGCAACGTCTTCTCGCAAGCACATTTTTCCATCCAGATCCGGCTCCAGCGGTTTTTCGCCAACACCCAGGACATCGAACGCAAATCGAAAAAACCGAATTCCACCGCTGCCCAGTACAGCGCCCTGTCAGGCCAGACATGATCCCCACCGGCACACCGGCTCACCAGTTCCTGAGCCAGCACAAACGCCTTTTCAGGATCAGGCGAGGGCCTGCACAAAGACAGGAATTCCGGCAAACTGGGCGGCCAGTCCTTGAACCGGCACCGGTCCAGCCCATTCCTGATTTCCCGGACGGCCAACCCTGACAAGGCCTTTGCCCAAACCTGTTTCACATGGGCGATATCCGTCCCTTTCCACATATCGGCAAAACGGATGCCATAAAGCGCCTCAAACTCCGAAAAAAGCGCCTCGACACCCGCAACGGAAACCGTTTCGTGACATTTTCCGGAATGGGCCTTCATCGCACGCGTCGCTTCATCCATTCGGGACAGCCACACGCCGGAACCCTTTCCTTCCCCCCAAAAAAGGCAAAAAAAACGGCAAAACCGGCAAAAAAGGAAAACATCCGGAAACCTTCATCATTTGCCTCCCCCCTCCTCACCAATCAACCTGACGGAACCGTCCACCGTAAAAGGCAACCCGGAAAAAGGAGGCACACTTTCCCCGTCCACCCGTCCCGTCAGTTCATTCAGGGCCCTTTTCCGCTCTTCATGGACACAGACACGTCCATGGGCACGGGCACCCCGTGCCGCAATGGCATTCGCGTCCCGGGCCCATCGTTCCACAATCTTCACCACATAAGCCATCCCGATCTTTTCGTTCGGCCGTGCCCGTTTCGCTTCCGAACATGCCGCCACAACCGTTTCCACATCGACACCCTGCGTCGCCAGCGCCATCAGGCGAGGGTCCCCCGACCGTGCCACAATCCCGGCCCCCTGCATGGCCCTGGCAAGAGAAACGGATACGTTTTTCATTTCCCCACCATCATCCAAAGCAGCCTGCCCCCTGTCGCAAGCACCAGACGGCGGCTCCCCCGGGTCTCCCGAAACGACATCCGCCGATGGATTTTCCGGGCACGCGGACGGTTCCTTCAGAGAGGCATTTTCACGGGCACCGCCACTATCCGGCTCATGGGCTTTTTCCTGTCCGCGATGAGATGTTGCGGTATTGCCGCACCCTTCCATATTCTGGTTCTGGTTATGGTTATGGCTCTGGTTATGGATAGGTTCACGAGATAAACCACCTTCTCCGGCATCCTGCCGTTCAACGGAAGGTTCTTCTTTCGTGGCACGGTTCGTGCACGAAAATGGTTGCAACCCCGAAACGATGTGCGTATTATTCACTCTGCACACTTCAAACACTTTGTCAGATTCATGGACAGGATCACTCAAAGCACCATTTCCGATAATTTCTTCCATTCCGGTATTGATGTATGGAGAAAGAGCGGACACCTCTTCCAGCCTTTGACGTTTCCTTCTTTCCCGCTCCACAGCGATCTGCCGGTTGATTTCAGCCTGCCTTTCGGCCTTTTTGCTTTCAAGAGCCGCACGCCTGTTGGTCAATCCCGCCGAAGTCGTTTCCCAGAATTGTGCGCAAACGGAATCAATCGCCTTGCGTTCAACCTGCGTGGCCGCACGAAGCAGGCGATACAGGGCCTTTCTGTCGGCAGGCAACGGTTTGCCCGTAGCGTAAAAAGCATCCAGCATCAACCGGTACGCCCCATGTTCGGCCAAACTCAAATGTCCCGTATCCCGCTGGTAATCGCCGATATAATGCTTGTAAAAGTTCATGCAATCCTCCTCTTGCTGTTGAACTTTCTGACATTGCCGGGACAATTTATCCAATCCAGACCGGATGTCTGGACAAAACGGTTACCTGAAAAAGGCAAATCCACAGATTTGGCAGACCGGAAAAGACTTTTATCTGAAAAAACTGAAAAATTCATTATTCGATTCTTGAAAAAAAAGAGTGTGCTACGAAAAGGCATCGGAAAAAATCCGGATCAGGCTTGCAAACGGCATGACAATTTGATTTTTCTCAAGCCGTATCAGCTTGTTTGGCCGTTTAATTTTTCCTGATGCAAGACAAGTCAAAAATAAAAACAAACAACAAAAAAGCGATCTATATAATTGTTTTTCATAGCTTTTTTGATAAAATTAAATAATCGTTTCGGGAACACCACAAACCACAAAAACTGTAAATATGAGATACCTGCTATAATAGACCATTTAAGGCCTCAGATCAAGCCAGACAAGGTCTGTTTTGCAAGCTCCAAACAACGGGACATAACACGCTTTATGAAGAGAAAATCCAAGGAAATAGTTGCTGAACGACTTGACCAGCTCATGAAACAAACCCCCCATCTGGGAACCCAGATGAAGCTGGCGAACAAAACCGGAATAGGACAGACGACAATCGGTCGTATCCGTCGTGGTGAAGTCAACGCGACAGCAGAAAACCTGCGAGCCATAGCAGACGCCTTCGACGTCCCCGTGGGATATCTCTACGGAGAAGAAACCGTTCATGGCATCCGTGTCGACATGGATACCCGACAAAGCCTCCCTGCCCCCAAAAGAACGATGGGCATGACGCGCGGCTATTCAGGGCCTCCCCCCGACAAGGTCGGACAACTGCCGTTAATCTCATGGGTTCAGGCAGGCAACTGGACAGAAGCCATCGACAACTTCGCGCCTGGCGATGCGGAAGAATGGATTCCGTGTCCCTTCAAGCACAGCCAGCATGCATTCGTCCTTCGGGTCGTCGGGAAAAGCATGTACAACCCGGGCAATGACAAATCCTTTAACGATGGCGATTACATCGCCGTCGATCCCTGCCGGGAAGCCCGCAACGGCAGCATGGTCGTGGTCCGGCTTGACGATGACCATACCGCGACATTCAAGCAATTGCTTGTCGAGCCCAACGGCGAAAGGATGCTCATGGCATTGAACCCGTCCTGGCCAAACCGGATTATCCATATCCACGCCAGCGCCAC
>JAEYIG010000094.1 GCA_023409175.1 Pseudomonadota bacterium | reverse complement strand
TGCCCATCACTGGCTCTTGCTGCATGGCCGCTATGTCTGCAAGGCCAAGAATTTCCAGTGTTCAAGCTGCATGATCAACGACCTTTGCGGCTTCCCGGACAAGACAACGGCAGCAGAATGACATCCTGCTGCCGTCTGTCCTGAATTCATCAGGAATCATTTACCGCGGCGACGTTGCCCCTGCTGAGGACGATTGCCGCGTGCATTTCCGCGCATGGTCGTCGATTCAACCCTGCCAGCATAGCCGAAGGTCGTCTGGAGCGGATCTGGCTGACGACCGCGAGGGGCGCCTTTCTGGCCGGATGGCCCTTTTTTCGAACGGGTATCGTTGTTCCGGAATTCATGCATGGACAGCGTTTCGGATCGTCCGAAGCCACTCTTGTCCATTCCCTGTCCCTGTCGTTTGCCTGTCGCATTCCGGCCTTTTGCACCCTCAGCTGGTTTCTTGTCGCCTTTCGGTTCGAGGCCTGAAAGGCGCATCAGGTTGCGGACGGCATTGTCGTCGAGTTCATCCCACCTGCCGCGTTTGAGATTTTGCGGGAGCGTGATGGCGCCATAACGGGTACGGATCAACCGGGAAACCGTCAGGCCGACCGATTCGAACATACGGCGCACTTCGCGGTTACGGCCTTCAGAGAGCGTGACGCGATACCATTTGTTGATGCCTTCGCCGCCCCCATCGGTAATGGTGGCAAACTGGCCGATGCCATCGCCCAGATCGACGCCTGCCAACAGTTTCTGCCTGTTGCCCTCTTCCAGTTCCCCCAGCGTCCGGACGGCATACTCGCGTTCGATATTGTACCGGGGATGCATCAGGCGGTTGGCAAGGTCGCCGTTATTGGTAAACAGGAGCAGGCCTTCCGTATTGAAGTCCAGTCGTCCGACCGCCAGCCACTTGCTGTTTTTGAGTGACGGCAAATGGTCGAAAACGGATGGCCTTTTTTCCGGATCGTCACGGCTGACGATTTCACCGGCCGGCTTATGGTAAACCATGACTTTCGGAAGGGTTTTCGTCACTTTCCGCTGCAACAGCTTGCCATTGATGCGTACCTGATCGGTCGGCAGGATACGCTGTCCGATATGGGCAGGCTCGCCATTGACGGAAACGCGTCCCGCAATGATCAGTTCTTCCATGTCACGACGGGAACCGAGTCCGGCATCGGCCAGGACCTTGTGCAATTTGGGTGCGTCATCTTCCGCGGACAGTTCCCGTTTGGCTTTCTTCTGTTTCGAAGAAACGTCAGGGGAGACGGCATCGTCACCGTTGACCTTGTCGTACTCGTCGGAAGTCACGAACCGGAAAACGTTACCGGCGTCATTTCTGTCCGTATTATTGCGGTTGTTTTTTTGCGGATTCCTGTTCCCTTTGGCAACCGGTTTTCCGGATGCCTTCCTGCCGGGAGCCTGATTTTCAGGAACAAAACCGGATTGATCATCCGCCCTGAGGGGTACGGTTTTTTCAGCGGGTGCCGAATCAGCGGCAACAGCCGTTTCTTCAGTTACCTTCCTTCTGGAAGATGGTTTTCCGGACGTTTTCGTTGCCGGTTTGGCTGTCGCGCTTTTGGCCGTTCTTTTCTTCGGACGGGTTTCCTTTTCCGACTTCCCATCCGGCGACTCGCCCGTCGCTGCAACCGGTGTCATGGCATCCATATCGTCATTCATCTCAATCATACTCATACAATAATTTTCATTTTCCTGTCATGCAGGAATCACTGACCAGAAACGGGATCAGATGGAATCCATATCCATTTCCTGCAATACCTGTAATGGTGGCAACTGCTCAAGTGAGGCCAGCCCCAGATCACTCAAAAACTGGGAAGTGGTTGCAAGAAGCCCGGGCCGTCCAGGAACTTCCCGATAGCCGATCACTTCAATCCAGCCCCTTTCTTCCAGTAAACGTATCGACTGCGCATTGACAGTCACACCCCGAATCCGTTCGATATCCCCTCTGGTGACGGGCTGGTTGTAAGCGATGATCGCCAGCGTCTCCATCGTCGCCCGGCTGTATCGGGGCGGCTTCTCCTGACGCAGTTTTTCCAGATAGGGCTTCATTTCCGGACGGCTCTGAAAACGCCATCCGTTCGAAACGCTGACCAGTTCCAGTCCCTTGCCTGACCAGTCATTTTTCAGTTCCTCGATCAGCGACCTGAACCTGTCCAGGCTGATCTTCGTGCCCTGACCACCATCGTTTTCGAACATGCTCCGCATATCCTGAAGCGACAAGGGCTCCTGGGCACACAACAAGGCCGTTTCGAGGACTTTTTTTTCCTCTTCCATATTCATACGAACCAAGGAAATCCGAAGTTTCACCGATGGCCGCAAACATCGCGAACCGATGAAAACAATTTTCTTACCGGGCTCTTTAACCCGCTCTCAAGGGAACTTCAGTCTGATATCAGCATTTCCAAAATGAACCGGGTGTGGAAAATTCAAACTGAAAAGGATCACACGTGCCGAAATCCATCCATTTGCACGTGCGTCGAATTTATTTGCCATAAAGCACTGTCGAGAATGTAAAACATAACCGAAACAGTTGTCCAGCCAAAACCGAAAAGAAAGGCTGAAATCAGGATTTGTGTTGCTACTTTTTCTCTTTTGCACTTTTTTGTCAAGCCTTATCTGACGGTTCCTTGAAGCAGAAAAAGCCATGTTCAAAAAATGCGCAATATTCCCTCTTCCATTGATCTTCACCAAGCCCCCGATGCCATTTTATTGCGATGTTATGCCTGATCAGGTCTACCCGACATTCACCTTTGAAGAGGTTTTGAAATTGAAGACACTCAGCGCATTTTTCAATTTGTTCAGACAGTCCGGGTTTTTCCTCCAGAATCAGTCCGGCAACAACACATCGGACGGTTTCGACCTGGAAGAAGAACCCTTGCGTTCGGAGCTCTACAGCATCACGCAAATGGGCCAGTATGGAAAATATCTTGCCCGGACCCATGAACTCTCCGGAAAACATGAAAAAGACCAGTTGCTGGCAAGGCTCGCCGACAATGAAGCCGTGATCCGTCGGGTATATGACATTCTCGCTTCCGCCGTCCGGTCAGAACACAGGATCACTCCGGCAGCGGAATGGCTTCTGGACAACTTCTATCTGATCGAGGAACAGATCCAGATAGCCAAAAACCATCTGCCCGAGAAATACAGCAGCGAACTCCCCCGCCTCACCAACGGGTCAATGGCCGGCATGCCACGGGTCTATGAACTCGCGCTCGAAGTCGTATCGCACGGCGATGGCCATATCGACGCCAACAGCCTCTCCCATTTCATTTCGTCCTACCAGAGCGAATCCGTCCTGACGTTGGGCGAACTCTGGGCCATTCCGATCATGCTGCGTCTCGCCCTGATCGAGAACCTTCGCCGCGTCTCCGTCCGGCTGGCTCTTTCGCGTGCCCATCACGAACTGGCGGAAGAATGGGTACAGAAATTCACCGATACGGCTGAAAACGATCCGGGCAACCTGATCCTGCAGGTCGCCGATCTCGCCCGTTCCGACCCGCCGATGGTCAGCGCCTTCGTCGCTGAACTGACCCGTCGCCTGCAAAGCCAGAAAGCCATACTTGCCCTGCCACTGACCTGGATATCGCAGCGCCTCGCGGAAACCGGCCTGACCATCGAACAACTGGTCATGATCGAAACCCAGCGGCAGGCCGCCGATCAGGTCAGCATCAGCAACAGTATCGGCAGCATCCGGCTTCTGGGCGCGATGGACTGGCACGAATTCGTCGAATCCCTCTCGGTCGTCGAACAGATCCTTCGCACAGACCCGAGTCAGGTCTACCCGCAAATGGATTTTGCCTCCCGCGACTATTACCGGCACCAGATCGAGAAAATGGCGAAAAGAAGCGCGATGACTGAAGTCGACGTCGCCAGAAAAGCCATTGACCTGACCCAACATGCCTTCGATGATCGCGACAGTAACGAACGTTCCGGACACGTCGGTTTTTACCTGATCGACAAGGGACGTGGCGAACTGGAAAAAGCCATCCGGATGAAAAAGACCCGTCTGGAAAAATGGCTCGGTTCAAAAGTCTGTTCACCCGTTTTCGCCTATCTGGGTTCTTTCACTGCGATAACGCTTGTCCTGACGGCATGGATGATGTTCGGTTCCGACATCGGCAGCATTCCAGCCTGGCTATGGATTGTTACCGGTTTGGCAACCCTTCTGGCATCCAGCCAGCTGTCGCTTTCCATCGTCAACTGGCTGACGACGTTCCCGACCGTTTCGACCCCATTGCCCAAGATGGATTTTTCAAAGGGCATCCCGGAAGGATACGAAACGATGGTCGTCATCCCGACCATGCTGATCAATGAAAAACAGATCGAGAAACTCTGCGACAACCTCGAAGTCCATTATCTTGCCAACCGCGACAAGCGGCTGAAATTCTGCCTGTTGACCGACTTCGTCGACGCCGACAGGGAAACGATGCCGAAAGACTCAGTCCTGATCCATCGCCTGACTTCACTGATCGACGAACTGAACGGCAAACATGCCCTGGACGATGAAGGGCCTTTCCTCGCCCTGAACCGCCCCCGGAAATGGAATGTCAGCGAAAAGAAATGGATCGGTTTCGAGCGCAAGCGTGGCAAACTGGAAGCCTTGAATGCGTTGTTGACGGGACACGACAGCAACGCATTCACCATCAAAATCGGTTCGACCGGAGAACTTGAAAAAACCCGTTACGTCATTACGCTCGATTCCGACACGAACCTCTTGCGCGATTCCGCCAGACAGTTTGTCGGAGCGATGGCACATCCCTTAAACCGTGCACGTTACGATGCGGGAAAAGACCGTGTCGTCGAAGGATACGGCATTCTCCAGCCCCGCATTACGACAAGCCTTCCTGCCGCGAATGCCTCGTGGTATGAACGGCTGTGCAGCGGGGATGCCGGAATCGACCCCTATACCAAAACAGTATCCGATGTCTATCAGGACGTTTTCGGTGAAGGGTCGTTCATCGGCAAGGGCATTTACGACGTCGGTATCGTCTATAAAACCTTGAATGAAAGGCTGCCGGAAAACAGTATCTTGAGCCATGACCTGATCGAAGGCTGTTATGCCCGCTCGGGTCTTTTGAGCGACGGACAGCTTTATGAGCAATACCCTTCCAGCTATCTGGCCGACGTCCAGCGTCGCCACCGCTGGATACGCGGGGACTGGCAATTGCTGAAATGGCTTTTCCCTCTCGTTCCCGATGCACGTCCGCAAAACAAAACCGGCAAACAGCGTAATCCCCTGACGCTTCTGTCACGCTGGAAACTGTTCGACAACCTGCGGCGCAGCCTGTTTGCCCCGGCAGCCGCTTTCCTGTTCTTCGCAAGCTGGACAGTCCTCTCCCCGACATGGGCATGGACGTCGTTTTTGCTGGCCATTTTCTTTTTGCCGCCACTGCTTGCCTCACTGACGGATCTTGCCAAAAAAGGCCCGGACATTTCGCTGAGACAGCACCTCTCCGCCACGTCCGTCTCGATCCGGCAGCACTTCATGACAGCACTGCTGTCAGTGGTCCTGATCCCGCATGAGGCCTGGTATTCGATGGATGCCATCGTCAGGACCCTGTGGAGGACGTTCTTCACCCACCGTCACATGATGCAGTGGGTGCCTTCCGCAATGGCCAGCAAGAACGACAGTGACGTTTCCTCATACTTCAGGAACATGTGGTTTGCCCCGGCTTACGCCGTGGCGCTGGCCTTTGCCGTCTCCGCATTCCGTCCCGACGCATTCGCCTTTTCCAGCCTGTTCATCTTCTTCTGGCTGATATCGCCAGTCATCGGCTGGAAAATGAGCCTGCCGTCGTACAAGGAAATCCGTGAACTGACGGACAAACAGAAACTTTTCCTCCGGAAACTGTCCCGGAGAGTCTGGTCGTTTTTCGACGCCTATGCCGGTGCCGAAGACAATTGGCTGCCGCCAGACAACATTCAGGAAATGCCGACGTTTTCCTCCCCTAACGAAAAACTGCAAGCCGATCCGGCAACCTTGCCCAAACCGGAAATCGTCGTCGCCCACCGGACTTCCCCGACCAATATCGGCCTGGCGCTCCTGTCCTATCTGGCCGCCAACGATTTCGGTTACGTCCCGACCAGCCATCTGATCACGCGATTGTCGAACACGTTCAATTCGATGGCCAAACTGGAACGCTACCGCGGCCACTTCTATAACTGGTACGACACCAAGACCTTGAAGCCGCTCCAGAACCCGATATACATTTCTTCCGTCGACAGCGGCAATCTGGCGGGCCACCTGCTCACGCTGAAGTCAGGCCTGACCGAACAGAAAAACCGGCCTGCCCTGACCGGACGGCTGCTTGACGGACTGAGGGACACTTTCGAATTGCTGCGTGACGAAGGCAATGACCATTACCGTGCCCAGATCGTCGACATTGACCGCAAATTGTCCAAATACGAAAAACTGGCGAAATTGAACCTGAAGCAGCGGTACGACCTGCTGCACAACCTTGTCGAGACTTTGACGACGCTGGTTCCCATCACGACACGGGACAACAGGACCCTGTCCGGTTTCTGGAGCAATGCGCTTTTGAGCCAGTGCAACCAGCACCTTGAGGAAATGTCGAACCTGACACCATGGATTCACCTTGACGGCTGGCAGAAAAAACCCAACCTGATTTCCGAGCTGAACAGGAACATGACCCTTCAGCATCTCTCGGAACTGCCCCAGCATCTTTTCGACGCATTTGAGGAACAGAAGAAAAAATCGACAAAAGAAGAACTGGGACTCATCGAAGAACTGTCGGAATGCGTCGGAAAAGCCTCGAAAGAAGCCCAGAACCGGCTGGATGCCTTTGCAGGCCTGATCCGGCAAATCGACGACTTTTCGCAGATGGATTTCACTTTCCTCTATGACCATTCAACCAACCTTTTGTCGATCGGCTATAACATCACGGACAGGAAAATCGACAACAGTTACTACGACCTGCTGGCTTCCGAAGCACGCCTGACCAGTTTCATCGCCATCGCGCAGGGACAGATCCCGCAGGAAAACTGGTTTGCGCTCGGCCGCATGATGACGGTGATCGGAGGCGATCCGATCCTCTTGTCATGGAGCGGTTCGATGTTCGAATACCTCATGCCCCATCTGGTCATGCCGAGCTATGAGAATACCCTACTGGACCAGACGCACAAGGCCGCTGTCATGAGGCAAAAGGATTACGGCAAACAACGCGGCGTGCCCTGGGGGATTTCTGAATCAGGCTATTACGCGTTCGATGCACGCCTGAATTACCAGTACCGCGCCTTCGGCGTTCCGGGTCTCGGCCTGAAACGCGGACTGGCTGACGATCTGGTCATCGCGCCTTATGCGACCATGCTTTCGGTCATGGTCGAACCTGAAATGGCGTGCAACAACCTGATCGAACTGGAAGAGAAGGGCTTCGCCGGACAATACGGCCTTTTCGAAGCGATCGACTATACGCAGGCACGGCTGACACGCGGACAGAATTACGCCATCGTCCGCTCGTACATGGCCCATCATCAGGGCATGGGATTCCTGTCGCTTGAATCCTACCTGCTCGGACAGCCGATGCAAAGGCGTTTTGCCGCCGATCCATGGTTGCAGGCCACGTTGCCGCTCCTGCACGAACGGATTCCGAAAACGATTGCCTACTATGAAAGGGCACCAAATCTCGCCAGAACCCAGATGGTCTCCATTCCTGCCGAATTGCCGACCCGGGTCTATACCTCGGCCGACACGCGGATTCCGGAAGTCCAGCTGCTCTCCAACGGTTCCTATCACGTCATGGCGACCAATGCCGGCGGCGGTTACAGTCACTGGAAAAACCTTGCCGTCACACGCTGGAAACCCGATACCACGCAGGATAACTGGGGCACATTCTTCTATTTGCGCGACCTGGACGACGGGGAATTCTGGTCAACCGCTTACCAGCCCGTGCGTAAGGAAGAAGGCAAATACGAAACGATTTTCTCGGAAGGACGCGCCGAATACCGATGCACAGTCTATGGCATCGAATCGCATTGTGAAGTCGTCGTTTCCCCTGAAGACGACATCGAATTGCGCCGCCACAAGATCACGAACCGCTCGGCGAAAACCCGCACGGTCGAACTGACCAGCTATTCGGAAACGGTGATTGCCCCCGCGATCGCCGACCTGTCACATCCGGCTTTTTCCAAACTGTTCGTCCAGACCGAAATCGTGCCGGAATTCAATTCGATCATCAGTACGCGCCGCCCACGCTTCGAAACGGAAAAACCGCCTTTCGCCTTCGCCATGATGGTCATCCATGACAAGCAGGCCAAAGACATTTCCTACGAAACGGACCGGAGCAAATTCCTCGGCCGCATGAATACGGTAACCGATCCGGTGGCGCTGACCAGCCGCGAGCCCCTGTCCGACAGTCAGGGTTCCGTGCTCGATCCGGTTGCCGCCATCCGGTGCCAGCTGGTACTGGAGCCGGAGGAATCGGTCGTGATCGACTACGTCGCCGGTATCACCACCGACAGGGAAGAAAGCCTGCGCCTGATCGACAAATACGACGACCGCTATCTGGCCGACCGTGTTTTCGAAATGGCATGGACACACAATCAGGCTTTCCTGCACCAGTTGAATGCCGACGAATCCGACTCGCAACTTTACGCCCGGCTTGCCGGATCGGTCATTTACCCGAACCCGGCATACCGTGCGGACAGTTCCGTCCTGGTCAAAAACAACCGTGGCCAGTCCGGCCTGTGGAGCTACGCGATTTCCGGCGACCTTCCAATCGTACTGGTCAAGATCCATGCACAGGAAAACCTCGATATCGTGCGCCAGATGATCCAGGCACATGCCTACTGGCACATGAAAGGCCTGAAAGTCGATCTGGTCATCTGGAACGAGGATTATGTCGGTTACCGGCAAGTCCTGCAGGAACAGATCATGGGCCTGATTTCATCGACTCACCTTGCGACCGAACTGAACGAACCGGGCGGCATTTTCGTCAGGCAGGCCGACCAGATTTCCCCGGAAGACCGGACACTCATTTCTTCCGTCGCCCGGATCATCATCTCGGATATGGACGGCCCGCTGGCCCTGCAGATCAAACGCAGTGAACGCAAGGAACGCCGCAAGTTCCTGCCATTGCATACGACACGCACCTATGTCCCGTCCGAACCGCCGAAACTGACCACGGACAACAAGCTGCTGAATAACGGTCTGGGGGGTTATTCGGAACACGGAGATGAATACGTCATTCACCTCAAGGAAGAATCGGCAACGCCTGCACCATGGGTCAACGTCATGGCGAATGCCAATTTCGGCACGATCGTGAGTGAAAGCGGACAGTCTTACACATGGGATCTGAACGCCCATGAATTCCGCCTTACCCCGTGGGAAAACGATCCGGTATCCGATATCAGCGGCGAAGCGTTCTACCTTCGTGACGAGGAAACCGGCCATTACTGGTCGCCAACCCCGCTTCCTTGCCGTGGCCGGGGCGATTACGTTTCCCGCCACGGGTTCGGGTACAGCGTTTTCGAACACGTCGAAGACGGCATCCGCACCGAACTCTGGATCTATGTGGCACTGGAAAACAGCATCAAGTATTCGGTACTGAAGGTCAAAAACGAATCCGGCGTCAGCCGCTCGCTCTCCGCCACAGGTTATGTGGACTGGGTGATGGGCGAATTGCGTGAAAAAACGCAGTTATCCGTAATCACGGAAATCGACCCCGTGAGCGGTGCCCTCTTCGCACGCAACCCGTACAATACGGAATTCGCCGACCGGATCGCCTTCTTTGCCGTCAACACGCCAAACCGGACAGTCACAGGCAACCGGACGGAATTCATCGGGCGCAACAATACCCTGAGAAATCCGGCCGCCATGTCGCGTGCCTACCTGTCCAACCGGGTGGGTGCCGGTTACGATCCATGCGGCGCAATCCAGGTACCATTCACGCTGGCCGCCGGAGCCGAAAGGGAAATCCAGTTCATGCTCGGTACCGCAGGCCGGAGAAGCGCAGACGCCAGCCAGTACGTCCACCGTTACCGCAGCGTCGAAGCGGCCGAACTGGCGCTGCTTCAGGTCCAGAAATACTGGGAAAAGACCCTGTCAGCCGTTTCCATCAAGACACCGGACACATCGCTGAACGTTCTGGCGAACGGCTGGCTCATGTACCAGACAATCGGGTGTCGCCTGTGGGCACGGAGCGGCTTTTACCAGTCCGGCGGCGCATTCGGTTTCCGCGACCAGTTGCAGGACGCCATGTCGGTCATCCATACCGAGCCGCCACTTCTCAGGAACCAGATCCTCCTCTGCTGCGAACACCAGTTCGTCGAAGGCGACGTCCAGCACTGGTGGCATCCGCCGTCAGGCCGTGGCGTCCGTACCCGCTGTTCGGACGATTACCTGTGGTTGCCTCTGGCGCTCTGCCGTTACATCACGACGACAGGCGACATGAGTATCCTCGACGAAAAACGGTACTTTATCGAAGGGCGTCCGGTTCCGGAAGACGAGGAATCATATTACGACCTGCCGCAGCGTTCCCCTGAAGAAGGCACTGTGTACGAACATTGCGTCCGTTCCATCCGGCACGGGCTGAGATTCGGCGTTCACGGCCTGCCCCTGATGGGGTCGGGCGACTGGAACGACGGCATGGACCGTGTCGGCATCAGGGGCAAAGGCGAAAGTGTCTGGCTGGCGTTCTTCCTCTACCGTGTCCTGAACGAATACGCCGTTCTGGCCGACAAGGTAAGCGACAAGGCATTTGCCGAGCTCTGCCTGCAGGAAGCCAAAGGCCTGCAACTGCACATCGAACAGAATGCGTGGGACGGCGAATGGTACCGTCGCGCCTACTTTGATGACGGCACACCACTGGGTTCGCACGTCAATGAAGAATGCTCGACGGATTCCATCTCGCAAAGCTGGTCGGTCCTTTCGGAAGCAGGCGATCCTAAACGGAGCCGTCAGGCCATGAATGCGCTGAACCATCGCCTTGTCAACCGTGACAAGAATCTTATCCAGTTGCTCGACCCGCCATTTGACAAGTCCGACCTGAAACCGGGGTATATCCGGGGTTATGTCCCGGGCGTGAGGGAAAACGGTGGCCAGTACACCCATGCCGCCATCTGGGCATCAATGGCTTTTGCGAAAATGGGCAATACCAACCTGGCCTGGGAACTCTTCAGGATCATCAACCCGGTCAACCACGGACAGACTCCGGACGAAATCGGACTGTACAAGGTCGAACCCTACGTTGTCGCAGCGGACGTGTATGCCGTCTCGCCACACACAGGACGCGGCGGCTGGTCGTGGTATACAGGTTCGTCCGGCTGGATGTACCGTCTGGTTCTCGAATCGCTTCTGGGCGTCAGGCTCGAAAACGGGCATCTCGTTTTCGTCCCGTGCCTGCCGTCCGAATGGACATCCGCGGAAGTGGTTTACCGGTACAAGTGCACGACCTATCACATTACCGTGGAGGGGCAATCGGATTCGGCTGAAACCCAGGTCTGGCTCGACAGCGTCAAACAGGCAGACGCTTCCATTGTGCTGGAAGACGACCAGAAAGACCATCAGGTCACCGTCAAGGCAGGCCGGGACAAAACCGATCCCGAGCCCCTGACCCTGATCTGATCCAAAAACGACACGATACCGGATTGCCCTCGATGGGAAATCCGGTATCGTGTACGTTCATTTCGGAATAAAATTCTGGCGTCTGGAGGGTTTGAGCCAGAAAACGGCTATGAAGACATCATCGTGTCATTGCCATCAGGCAAGCTGAAAGCGGGTTCATCCTGTATCATGTCGGAAAAATTTCAATTGGCAGACCCTGTTTTTTTACCCGGAAAACAAACCATCTGCCATTACCACGAAGTGATCAGCTTATGTTTAAAGAAAATACGCGCGTCAACAAAATCCTGTTTTTTATCCTGCTCCTGCTTTGCCTGACGCCCTTCATCTCCATCCCGGTCGCCCTTTTCATGGGCCTTATTTTCGCTCTGCTCTTCAAAAACCCTTATCCCGAATACAGCAAGAAGGCATCCAAATACCTGCTCCAGTTTTCCGTGGTCGGCCTTGGTTTCGGCATGAACATGTATGAAGCGCTGAAAGCGGGAAAAGATGGCATCACCTTTACGATCGTTTCCGTCTTTGGCGTCCTGCTGATCGGGGTCATTCTCGGCAAACTGTTCAAGCTGGAAAGGACAATTGCCTACCTGATCTCTGCCGGTACGGCCATTTGCGGCGGGAGCGCCATTGCCGCCGTGGCGCCTATCGTGAAAGCGAAAGACACGGAAATATCCGTTTCCATCGGAACCGTTTTCATCCTGAACGCCATCGCGCTGTTCATCTTCCCTATCCTCGGCCATCACTTCGGCATGAGCCAGACACAATTCGGGACATGGGCAGCCATCGCTATCCATGACGTCTCTTCCGTCGTCGGGGCGGGAGCCGCATACGGCGAGGAAGCCCTGAAAGTCGCCACGACCGTCAAACTGACCCGTGCCTTGTGGATCATCCCGGTCGCCATCGTGACATCGCTTTTCTTCAAACAGAAAACCGACAAGGTCTACAAACCCTGGTTCATCCTGTTCTTCACGCTGGCAATGGTCGCCAATACATTTTTGCCATTGCCCGCACTGCTGGTGATGAATATCCTGATGGTCGCCAAAATCGGTTTTGCTGTCACTCTCTTTCTGATCGGCACCGACCTGTCCATTGACGTCATCAAAAAAGTCGGCATCAAGGCCATCCTGTTCGGCGTCATCCTCTGGGTATTCATCAGCGTGCTGAGCTTTACCGTCATCGAGTTGATTTGAAAACGGTTTGAATTTGGCGTGAAGCCCCTTTTAAGGGGTTTCACGGACGTAAGTGTTTCTGACGCGTCTCGATTTGAGCAGATAAGCGGTCCAGACAGCCGCCCAGAAAACCGATTTCGCCAGGGTACCAAACGCGTCTTTCAGAAATTCGTTCATCATCTCCGTACCGAAAGTCATAAAAAAATACACGCCGACCAATATAATTGACAAAGGCCCGATCACCCAAAGTGCGCCAATGGCAAAACGAACCGATTTCCATTCAAGCTTTTTCCAGAGCAGACAGCCGGCAGCGATACTGATGGCCGCAGCGACCAGAA